>NZ_JBHUWH010000009.1:0-47278 GCF_042670125.1 Kitasatospora sp. NPDC057198
GGCCTTCGGTCGGGCGGAGGCTACGGGATTCGAACGCGCGAGGGGTTGCCCCGAACACGCTTTCCAATTCTCCTCGGTGCCGTCCGCCGGGGTTCCCCCCCCGCCCCGACCTGCGGCGGAGGGGGCGGCCGGGCGGCAGCTGAACCTGATTGAACGGGGATGAATGAGACCAGAGCTGAGACCACGCCGCCTGCCGCCTGGGGCCGGATCGATCCGCTCCGCTCTCGGTCAGCTGTCCGTGTCCTTGGGATGTCGGGGTGAGGCGTAGACGAGGTGGACGGTCCGGCCCGGCTCGTCGACGAGATAGCGCACGCGCCCGCCGGCGGTCACCTCGTACTCCCACTGCGGTAGTTCGTCGCCGCCGAGAACACGCGTTGAAAGACGGCCTCGGAGCCGGTGCTGCCGATCGGGGTCGCTCATGGACAGGGGGTTGGCGCGGAGGGCTTCGAAGCAGCGACGGGTGTTCCCCGGCGCTTCCGTGCAGAGGTCGCCCCATCCTTTGGCGGCCTCGCTGGTAGCGAACCGCAGCCGCCACTCGTCGCCGACCGGTGGCGGCGGGACGTCGTCTCCGCGCTTGGGGCTCATGGAGCGAGTACTTCGCCGTGGTCCTCGCCCGAGAGCGGTCCGGTGAGCTGGGTGCTCAGTTCGGGGTCCGCCAGGATCCTGGCGGTGGCACGCCACTCGGCGATCACACGGTGCAGGTTGGCGTGGACGTCCAGCTCCACCACGTCGCGAGTGGCGTCCACGAGGTCGACGACGAACTCGCGGACCTCCTCGGCCGACAGGTGCCGGGTCCAGGGGAAGACCTCGGGGAGGGCGAGGAGTACTGCGCGCGCACCCTCGTCGCTGGTGATCAGGGCCGCGAACAGGCGTGCGGTGACATCTGCGGTCTCCTCGCGCTGACGGTCGTGGCGTTCGGTGGTGAGGTACAGGTCCTCGCCGTCGCGGCGGGTGACGTGGACGCGCTGCGCCTGCTCGACGGTGTCCGCGACGCGCTTCGAGTTCTTCGACAGGTCGGAGAACGACACGGTGAGAGTGGACATACGGCCACGCTACTTCGGAATACGTTCCGAAGTCAATGTGCAGATGCACCTAACTAGGTGCAGACTTCCGCGCCGTAGTTCGAGAGCATGGCGGGAGCGCCTGGAGGGGCCTGACGTGTGGAGATCCGCAGCAGTAGTGGGTGGTGCAGTGCTCGGGTTCATGGCGTTCGCCGCCGCGCTGCTCCGATCGACGAGGACGGTCCTGCGGCTGGCGGCCGACGTGGTGCGCTCATGGCGCGATCTCCGGCATGCCCTCCTCTGAACGGTGCCGGACGGAGGTGAATGCAACCAGGACTGCAACCAGAGGTGCTCTGCTCGCTCGGGCTGGTGGTCACTGGCGGCCAGATCGCTCCCCACCAACTGGCCGCCAGCGGGGGGCGCCAGAACAGGGCCTCTTGTGCCGACCGGTCCGCGGCGGCGGCCCGCAGGTCCTCGTCACATGTTGTCGTGGAGGAAAGCGGGGATGTCATCGCGGGTCGGGTAGTTCGGCAAGGGCGCCGGCTTGTCCTGGAGGAACGCGGTGATGGTGGCGACGGCCCGTCGGTCGTTGTCGTCGAGGCCGTTCCACATGTGGTGTCCGACTCCGGGCATGTACTGCGTGCGCTGGATGGCAGGGTCGGCGGCGAGGATGGCGGTCTCCCATTGGCGCACCTGGGAGGAGCACTCGGCGATCATCAGCATCGCGGGCGTCTGGGAGCGCCCCAACTGCGGCGCGATGGAGGGTGAGTCCTTGATCGTCTGCTCGACGCGGAGGCTGGCGGCGGGGCTGAAGGAGAAGTTCTGCGTGGTGTTCTCGACCGGGATGCGGTGTGCGTCCCGCGCGCAGTAGGCGGATGCGGTGTCGCTGCCGAGATCGGCGGCAGTGAACGCGTTGTCACCCTCGGCCTGTCCCACCAGCCCGTTGTCGGGGCTGAGGAGATCGAGCCGCATGAGGCCGAACGCGACGGCGTAGCGTGGGACGTGCGTCGAGCGCGGTCCGGTCATGGCCGGTGCGATGCCGCGGGCGGACGGTCGACCCGTGTGCCCGGTGATACGCGCTGTGGGTCCGTCCATCGGGCCAGGCTCGGCGATGACCGCCCGGTGGACGTGTGCGGCGACGCCCGGGTCGGCCAGGGCCCGGGTGAGCACGACCGCGCCCGAGGAGAATCCCAGGACGTCGACGCTGCCCTTGCCCAGTCGGTCGACGAAGGCGTCGAGGTCACGGACCGACCTGGAGATCGAGTACTGGTCCATGGGAAGCAGGTCGCTCCGTCCGCCGCCTGCCTGCTCGTAGGTGTAGACGTCGTAGCCCTGCTGTGCCAGGAGTTGCAGGAACCGGTGGTCGAGTACAGAGATGCCGCGCACCGGCCCGCCGTTGAGGTACACGAGCGGAACCGGATGCCGGGTGCCGGCGTTCGCGGGCGGGTAGTGGTACACCGCGACCCGGCTGCCCGTGGCCAGGCTCCAGTGCTGCGCGGCCGCGAACGGCAGGTCCGGTGGATACCGTCGTGCCGTGGACACGGTCGGGATGCAGACCGACGCCGTCAACGCCGCCGCGACGACCACCGGCAGTAAGAGAACGAGCCGCGCCCGCCGGGTTCGACGTCGACCCCACCACAGTGCGGCGGCGGTCGCGACCCCGAGGGTTGCCGCCCACGCTGCGAGCCCCGAGCCCGCCCCGTCCGTGAGGACGATCAGCGCCAGGAAGACGACGACCAGTCCGGCGACGGCCGCCGCAGCCGTCAGCAGGCGCCCTGCGAAGCGGATGAGACGTAAGACGGACGGTCGCATGGCAGTCTCCCGAGAGTTTCAAAACACTGTTTCAAAACGATGTTATCAGGGCGGGTAGGGTGGTTCCGTGGGTAGGCCGAGAACGAATGACGTCGCCGTCAAAGAGCGGCTTGTGGCATGTGCGACCGAGATGTTCGCCACCCGTCCACGGGAGTCGGTGACGGTCCGCGCCTTGGCCGCTGCCGCCGGGACATCGACAGCGGCGGTGTACACGCTGTTCGACGGCAAGGACGCACTGGTCGGCGAGGTGCGCGACAGGGCGGTCGCCGGCCTGTTCCAGGACCTTTCGGCGGTTCCGACCTCCGATGACCCCCTTGCCGACCTCTACGCGCTGGCCGCCGCGTACCGGCGATGGGGAAGCGAACACCGCCACCTCTACACCGTGCTGTTCGGCGGCGCGCAGTCCTTCGACCCGTCGGGAGCGGTCGGCACCCGCGACCCGGTCCAGCCGCTCCTCGCGGCGATCGACCGCGCCGTAGCGGACTCCGTCCTCGCGGGCGAGGCGACGTTGATCGCCCTCTCGCTGTGGGTGACCTTGCACGGGCTCGTGACTCTTGAACTGGCCGGAGCCCTCGAAGCCGCCACGGCCGAGACCGCGTTCCGGTCGACGGTTCACGCCACGCTGCGCGGCTGGGCGCCCCCGGCGGCGTTTCGTAGCCTTCGGCACACTGACCCGACGTGACGGCGGTCGCGACCAAGGACCACCTTCTGTCGTCCTTGCCCGCCCGCCGCCTGCCCCCGATCGACCACGCGCGCCGAGCAGGCTGCAGCCGTGGTTCCGTGGCCGATGGTGGGGGGCCCGCATGGCCCAGAAGTGCGACTGGGACCAAACCTGCGACCAGGAGACGACGAAGGCCCGGACCGCTGAGCGGTCCGGGCCTTCTGCCGGCGGAGGATACGAGATTCGAACTCGTGAGGGGTTGCCCCCAACACGCTTTCCAACTGTTTGTCCGGGAGCGTTCGTCACAGCCCTGACCAGCGGCACAGCGGTCGATGCCGACCCGTGGACCGGGCTGAATGCAACCCAAGCCGCGACCCTCCGGCGGGTCAGCTGGCAAGCTTCCATCGTTTGATCATGACTGGCCTGGTGTAGGGAGCGGGCCAGATCGGGGTTGCCAGCGGGCCGAGCACTACTCCCGTGGTGCAGCCGCCCCTTCCTGTGATGGGACTCCGAGGCCCGGATCGCCCGTTCGGGTGATCAGTGAACCGAAGCGAGTCTTGGAATCGTTACCCGGGAAGGGTTGCGAATATTGCGACTACTTCGGATACTTCGATTACCAGGGGAAGGGGACCCACATGGCAACAGCAACAGAGGGCCGCAAGATCGCACCGGGCACGGTCGACGCCGAAAGCGCTCAGCGGGCCCTGCGTAGGATCCGCGACCACCTCGCCCACAACACCGACGCCACGACTGACATCACCATCCTCGGCGAACACGGCGACGACGACCCGCTCGTCCTGCCGCGCGCCACCGTCGAGATGTTCGCAGCAATGCTTGCCGCGCTTGCCAACGGCCAAGGCGTCCAGCTCATGCCTGTCAACGCCATGTTGACCACGCAGCAAGCAGCGAACATGCTGAACGTCTCCCGGCCCTACCTCATCGGACTCCTCGAGAAGCGCGAGATCCCGTTCGAGCTCGTTGGCCGACACCGACGGGTCAAGTTCAACGACGTCCTGGAGTACAAGCGCAGGGACGATCGCGAACGCAGGAACGCAGCCGACTCCCTCACCAGCCTCGACGAGGAGCTGGGGCTGCTCTGAGATGGCCTTCATCGTCCTATACGACTCGAACGTGCTCTACCCGAACACCGTCCGGGATCTGCTCATCCGACTGGCCCAGCATGGCATCGTCCAGGCCAAGTGGAGCGAGCAGATCCTGGACGAGGTGCAAGAAGCGCTGCGGCGCAACAACGTCGGCGACGGCGAAAAGCGCACAGAGCTCCGGCGCCGCATGAACGCAGCCGTACGAGACTGCCTGGTCACCGGCTATGAGTCGCTGATCGAGGGCCTCAAGCTGCCCGACCCGGACGATCGGCATGTCCTTGCTGCCGCCATCAGGGCTGGTGCACAGGTCCTCGTGACAGACAACCGCAAGCACTTCCCGCCGGATTACCTCGCCGATTGGGGCATAGAGCGGAAGACAGCTGACGACTTTGTCATGGACTTGATCGACTTGGACGACCGCGTCGTCTACGGCTGCGTGATGGAGATAGCGAACAGCCGGACGCGGACACCAGTCACGTTCGACGACATCCTGGACCAGTTGGAGAGGTCTCAGCTCATCGGGGCTGTGAGCCTGCTTCGCGCCGGCCCTAACCCGAGCGCCTGACTCAACGCACGAAGGCCCCGCCATCACTTTGCGGGGCGCCTGCTTGTTTCGCTCGGGCTTGATCAGCGGCGGCCGCCGAAGCTATCGCGCCAGAGGACCGCGCGGAAGGTCCTGGCGCGGCCCGTCGAGACAACAGGCGAGATTACGAACGCCGAAGGCCCGGAGCGCAGTTGCGGTCCGGGCCTTCGATCAGGCGGAGGATACGAGATTCGAACTCGTGAGGGGTTGCCCCCAACACGCTTTCCAATTCTTCGCACCTCGGTCCGCCGCGATTCACTCCTGTCCTGACCTGCAGTGGAGCGAACCGTTGGATGGTGTCTGGACCCGGTCGAACGGAGGTGAATGAGACCAGAACTGAGACCAGATCCCGCTCTCCGGCGTTCGTCCTGGGTCAGCTCAGGCTCTTCCGGCGGATGCGCAGGAAGTAGGTGGTGTTGTGCCCCGCTTGGGTGCCGCTGCTCCAGCCGCTGGAGGTGGCGATGTCCCAGCCCCACTGGGTCCGCATCTGGTTGGCGAAGGTCCGCAGGTCTTCGATGGCGCAGCCGCAGCCCAGTTCGAGCTCGATCTCGACGTAGCTGGCGTTGGGCTTCGTCTCGTCGGGTGAGAGCTTCCAGCGGACCAGGTGTTCGTGTTCGGCCAGTCCGGTGCGGCCCTGGTCGTGGATGATGCCGTGGGCCCGGGCGTACTCGTCCAGGTCGTCTATGACGAACAGGTGGCTGCTCCACTCGCCCGGCCAGACTGCGTACAGGGAGGACTTGCCGCTCCGCGCTCGTTCGTAGGTTCCGGAGTCGATGCCGTGGGAGACGGTGCCGTCTTCCGAAATCTCGATGTAGCAGGTGGTTCGGCTTGTGCAGGGGAAGTCCCTGCCTGCAGCAGCAGCGCTTCTTGGCTGCATCGTTGCCTTTCCTGCCGCGCCCGGTCGAAGTGATGGACTCGGCGCAGTATTCGTTGGTCTCACGGGTGCATCGGCCGTTACTTCAGGCCGCCGAGAGGAGGGTTTGCTGATCGTTCCACCGTGCCATGGGGTAGGGAAGCGCAGTTAGACCTTCATCACCACGATGTGGTTCGGCAGCAGCCTCTCCAGATCCTCCGGGTCGGAGGTGAAGACCGTCACCTGGCCCCGCTGCCGCAGCGCCACCACCGCGAGCACGGCGTCGATCGCGTACTTGTGCCCGTGCAGGCCGGCGTCCGCCAGCAGTCGACGCGCCTGGCGCGCCTCGTCCTTGCCGAGTTCGGCGACGTTCACCCGCGACAGCACCCAGTCCCAGCGCTGCTCCGTGGTGCGTGCGTCGTACGCCTCGACCAGGGTCATCGGCGAGGTGACGATCTCCGCCTCGCCGCGGGCGGCGAGATCGAGCCGGGCGATCATCATCCGATCGCCGCGGACCGCGAGCGACAGGGCCTCGCTGTCCAGCACGAAGACGCGCAGCCGCCGCACCTCCTCGGCGCGCTGCTTCACGCGGCCGCCTCGCTGCCCTTGCCGCGGGCCGCTCGGCGTCGGTCGTGCTCCGCGTCGAGGTCGTCCAGTTCTGCGTAGGCGGCAGCCCGTTCATCGCTGCCGACCGGCCCGTGCTCCTCCTCCAGCCAGACGACCAGTTCCTGCAGCCGGTCGCGGTCGCGCTTGGCCCGGAGGGCGTCGGCGACGTAGGCGGAAAGGCCGCGGTCGGCACTGTCCGCGCGGATCTCGTCCAGCAGTTCCTCGGGGAGGGTGACGGTGACCTTCTTGGATGCCATACAAGCCACCATACTCGCCGTACCCCAGGGTGGCCCGGCTTCTCGGGAAACGCCGAAGACCCGGACAGCAGGTGCGGTCCGGGCCTTCGATCAGGCGGAGGATACGAGATTCGAACTCGTGAGGGGTTGCCCCCAACACGCTTTCCAAGCGTGCGCCCTAGGCCTCTAGGCGAATCCTCCGTGGGAGAGCTTAGTACATGTCGGGGGGTGGTTGCGACCACGCTCTCGCAGGTGGGTGGCGGGGTGTGGCCTGGGGATCGGAGTCGGGGGTGGGTGGGGGGAGTGGGGCCCGGGATCCGCTACTCTTGGGGCAGCCCCTCGTGTGGCGCTATCTCGCTGAACCCCCCCAGGGCCGGAAGGCAGCAAGGGTAGGTGGGCTCTGGCGGGTGCACGAGGGGTCCTTGCGTTTCCGGGGGAGTGCGGGTGGGCGGCCGCGTTTGTCGGTTGGGCCCGATATCTTCGGGGGTGTGTCCCTAGCCCTGTACCGCCGCTACCGCCCCGAGACCTTCGCGGAGGTCATCGGGCAGGAGCACGTGACCTCCCCGCTCCAGCAGGCCCTGCGCAACAACAGGGTCAACCACGCGTACCTGTTCAGCGGGCCGCGCGGGTGCGGGAAGACGACGAGCGCCCGCATCCTGGCCCGCTGCCTGAACTGCGAGCAGGGGCCGACCCCCGATCCGTGCGGGGAGTGCCAGTCCTGCCGGGACTTGGCGACCGGCGGCCCCGGTTCGATCGACGTGATCGAGATCGACGCCGCCTCGCACGGTGGTGTGGACGACGCGCGCGAGTTGCGCGAGCGGGCGTTCTTCGCGCCGGTGCACAGCCGGTACAAGATCTTCATCCTGGACGAGGCGCACATGGTGACCTCGGCCGGCTTCAACGCGCTGCTGAAGGTGGTGGAGGAGCCGCCGGAGCACCTGAAGTTCATCTTCGCGACCACCGAGCCGGAGAAGGTGATCGGGACGATCCGCTCCCGCACGCACCACTACCCGTTCCGGCTGGTGCCGCCCGGCACGCTGCGCGACTACCTGGCGCAGGTCTGCGGCCGGGAGGGCATCCAGGTCGAGGACGCGGTGTTCCCGCTGGTGGTGCGGGCCGGTGCCGGGTCGGTGCGTGACTCGATGTCGGTGATGGACCAGCTGCTGGCGGGTGCCGGCGAGGCCGGCGTGACGTACCAGATGGCGACGGCGCTGCTGGGGTACACCGACGCGGCGCTGCTGGACGAGGTGGTGGACGCCTTCGCCGCGCAGGACGGCGCGACGGTGTTCCAGGTGGTCGACCGGGTGGTCGAGGGTGGGCACGACCCGCGCCGGTTCGTGACGGACCTGCTGGAGCGGCTGCGCGACCTGGTGATCCTGGCGACGGTGCCGGACGCGGGGGAGAAGAGCCTGATCGACGCCCCGGCCGACCGGATCGCGGTGATGCAGGCGCAGGCCGACCGCTTCGGCCCGGCCGAGCTGAGCCGCGCCGCGGACTTGGTGAACACCGGCCTGACCGAGATGCGCGGGAACGCCGCGCCCCGGCTCCAGCTGGAGCTGATCTGCGCCCGGGTGATGCTGCCGGGCGCGTACGGGGACGAGCTCTCGGTGCAGGCCCGGCTGGACAAGCTGGAGCGGCGGGCGGCGACGGGCGGGTTCGCCGCGCCGGTGGCGTTCCAGCCGGTGGCACCGCAGTCGGCACCGGCCGCCCCGTCGGCGGCCCCCGCGCCGCACGACCCCGCGCCCGTACAGCCCGCGCCCGTACAGCCCGCAGCCGTGCAGCCCGCCCCCGTGCAGCAGGCTCCCGCGCCCGCTCCGGCCGGTCCCGCCCCGGGCGCCTGGCCGATCCCGCGCAGCTTCCCGCCCGGCGGCCAGCAGCCCCCGGCCGCGGCCCCCGTCGCGGAAGCCCAGCCCCAGGCCCCGGTGCCCGCCCCGGTTCCCGTCCAGCCGGCTCCCGTGCAGTCGGCCCCCGCCCAGCCGTCCGCGGGTGCGCAGCCCTCGGCGGCGGCGCAGCAGGGCGCGGCGCAGATCCGGCAGATGTGGCCGCAGATCCTCGAAGCGGTGAAGAACCGCCGCCGATTCACCTGGATCCTGTTGAGCCAGAACGGCCAGGTGGCCGGGTTCGACGGCAGCACGCTGCAGGTGTCGTTCGTGAACGCGGGCGCCCGGGACAGCTTCGTCGGCAGCCACAGCGACGAGGTGCTGCGGCAGGCGCTCGCGGACGCGCTGGGCGTGGACTGGCGGGTGGAGTGCATCGTCGACCCCTCGGGCACGACGAGTTCGCCGTCCGCGCTGTCCTCGGCGCCGCCCGCCCCGGCGGCCGGTGGCTGGGGTGCCCCGCAGGCGCCCCGGCCCGTGCAGCAGGCGCCCGTGCAGCAGATCTCCCCGCCCGTCCCGCAGGCGGTCGCGCCGGCCCCGATGCAGGCGCCCGCCCCGGCGGCCCCGCCCGTGCAGCAGCAGCCGCAGGCGGCGCAACCGGCGCAGTCCGCGCCGCCCCCGCAGGCCCGGCCGAACCCGCGGTCGGCGCAGTCCCAGCCGGTGGTGGCACCGGAGGACGACATCCCGGAGGAGGACGACCCGGACTTGGTCGAGGACGTGTTCTCCGCCCAGGAGCTGATCGTCCGCGAGCTGGGGGCGACGGTGCTGGAGGAGATCCACCACCGCCCGGGCGGCTGACCGTCCCCGGCCCAGGCCCCTGTCCCACCCCCGGCCCGGCCCGGGGTCCGGGCCCGGGACTGACGTGGGGTTCACGGACGGCCGCGTAGGCTCGGGGGGCGAGGCGCGGGTGCGGGCGGTTCCGGCCGGGCACACCCGGTGTCGTGACGGTCGTGCGGTCGTGCAGTCGTGTGGAGTGTCGACGGATCGAGGAGAGTCCCGTGTTCCCTGGTGGCCAGCCGAACATGCAGCAGCTGTTGAAGCAGGCGCAGAAGATGCAGGAGGACCTTGCCCGTGCCCAGCAGGAGCTGGCCGAGGCGAAGGTTTCCGGTTCCGCGGGCGGCGGTCTGGTGGAGGCGACGGTGACGGGCGCGGGCGAGCTGCTCGCGCTGACCATCGCCCCGGCGGCGGTCGACCCGGAGGACACCGAGACCCTGGCCGACCTGGTGGTGGCCGCGGTGCGCGACGCCGCCGCGGCGGCGCAGAAGCTGCAGGCCGAGCGGATGGGCCCGCTGACCCAGGGCCTGGGCGGCGGCAGCGGCATCCCGGGCCTGCCGTTCTGAGCTGACCTGACCTGACCTGACCTGACCTGACCGGAAGGGTCCGGCAGCGGCGCGTCCGGGTACGTCCGGTGCGGGTGTCGTGCACGCCCGGTGCGGGGGTCGGAACCCCCGGTGACGGGTTGTGTGATTTATGGGCCAGTAGGGCGTCGGGCGGTGTGTCCGGCGCCCGATTCGTTGGATGATGGCACCGGAGCGGACTCCGGTACGGCACCGGGGCGGACTCCGGTCGAAGGAAGGCGTGGCAGGTGTACGAAGGCGTGGTGCAGGACCTGATCGACGAGCTGGGCAGGCTGCCCGGGGTCGGTCCGAAGAGCGCCCAGCGGATCGCCTTCCACATCCTGCAGGCCGATCCGGTCGACGTGCGCCGGCTGGCGCACGCCCTGCAGCAGGTGAAGGAGAAGGTCCGGTTCTGCGTGGTCTGCGGCAACGTCGCGGAGGCCGAGCAGTGCCGGGTCTGCCTGGACCCGCGCCGCGACCTCGCGGTGATCTGCGTGGTGGAGGAGCCCAAGGACGTGGTGGCGATCGAGCGGACGCGCGAGTTCCGCGGCCGCTACCACGTGCTGGGCGGGGCGATCAGCCCGATCGAGGGGGTCGGTCCGGACGACCTGCGGATCCGCGAGCTGATGACCCGGCTCGCGGACGGCACGGTCACCGAGCTGATCCTGGCCACCGACCCCAACCTGGAGGGGGAGGCGACCGCGACCTACCTGGCCCGGCTGTGCAAGCCGATGGGCCTCAAGGTCACCCGGCTGGCGAGCGGACTGCCCGTCGGCGGGGACTTGGAGTACGCCGACGAGGTCACCCTCGGCCGGGCGTTCGAAGGGAGACGACTGCTCGATGTCTGACCGAACCGACACCACCACCGAACTGCCGGGCCCGCTGGGGCGGACCGGTGCCCCGGACGACTTCGCGGTGCAGATCGCCGACTCGGTGGAGAGCTTCGTGCTCGCCGTCACCGAGGTGGCCAAGGGCGACGAGCCGGGCAGCGCGATCTCGCTGCTGCTGCTGGAGGTCTCCCAGCTGCTGCTGGCGGGCGGCCGGCTGGGCGCGATCGAGGATGTGCTGCCGGAGGACCGCTTCGAGCCGGACGCCGGGCCGGAGCCGGACGGGGTGGAGCTGCGCGAGCGGCTCGCCGAGCTGCTGGCGCCGATCGACGTCTACCACGAGGTGTTCGACCCGTACGGGCCGCCGGAGAAGCCGAGCGCGTTCCGGATCTCGGACGACCTGGCGGGCGTGGTCAGCGAGCTGAACCACGGGCTGACGCACTACCGCGAGGGCCGGGTCTCCGAGGCGCTGTGGTGGTGGCAGTTCTCGTACCTGTCCAACTGGGGTTCGACCTGTACGGCGGTGCTGCGCGCGCTGCAGTCGCTGATCGCGCACGTCCGGCTGGACTCGCCGCTGGGCGCGGTCCCGGACGGGGCGGACACCGACGACGACGGGCTGACGGACGAGCAGTTGGAGCAGCAGGCGGGCGACCTGATGGCGGCCGAACTCGGCCTGTAGGCCCTGCCCTCCCCTGTCCCGGGCCCGCTCCGGTCCCGCCCCCGGCCCTCAGCCGCGACGGCGGCCCGGGGCGACCCGGCGGCGGCCCGGAAGTGATCGGAAGCGGTCGCACATGGCCGCACGTGGCTGGAAACCGACCACGACCGGCCGAAACCGTTCGGGTGTGACGCAACAGTCACCGGCCCCCCGGAAGCGAAGATTCCGGGAGCCGGGCCGCGCTCGGGCGGCGATTCTTCGGAGCGGGCGCCCGGGGCCCGCAGACCTGCCGGTCGGCGGTGACCAGAGTTCGATATTCGCATCTCAGCATGTGAAAGGGGGCGGTCGGAGAACCCCTGCTCGTTAGACTGGCCGCGACCTACCACCCCAAGTCGAGGAGCCCCCGTGGGCCTTGTCGTGCAGAAGTACGGCGGCTCATCCGTCGCGGATGCCGAAGGCATCAAGCGCGTCGCCCGCCGCATCGTGGACACCAGGAAGGCCGGCCACGAGGTCGTCGTCGTGGTCTCCGCGATGGGTGACACCACGGACGAACTCATCGAGCTCGCGGAACAGGTGACCCCTATTCCGTCCGGCCGCGAGTTCGACATGCTGCTGACCGCCGGAGAGCGCATCTCGATGGCGCTGCTGGCCATGGCGATCCGGACGCTGGGCTTCGACGCCCAGTCGTTCACCGGCAGCCAGGCCGGTGTGATCACCGACTCGACCCACAACAAGGCGCGCATCATCGATGTGACGCCGGGCCGGATCCGCGCCGCCCTGGACGAGGGCAACATCGCGATCGTGGCCGGTTTCCAGGGCGTGTCCCAGGTCTCCAAGGACATCACCACGCTGGGCCGCGGCGGCTCGGACACCACCGCGGTGGCCCTGGCGGCCGCGCTGGGCGCCGAGGTCTGCGAGATCTACACCGACGTGGACGGCGTGTTCACCGCCGACCCGCGGGTGGTCAAGAAGGCCCGCAAGATCGACTGGATCGCCTTCGAGGACATGCTGGAGCTGGCCTCGTCCGGCTCGAAGGTGCTGCTCGACCGCTGTGTGGAGTACGCGCGGCGCTACAACATCCCGATTCACGTACGATCGTCGTTCTCCGGGCTGCCGGGGACGATCGTCAGCGGCACCAACCCGAACAAGAAGCCCGAAGGGGGCGAGATGGAGCAGGCCATCATCTCCGGAGTCGCCCACGACACGTCGGAGGCCAAGGTCACCGTCGTCGGCGTGCCCGACAAGCCGGGCGAGGCGGCCCGGATCTTCCGCGCGATCGCGGACGCCGAGGTCAACATCGACATGGTCGTGCAGAACGTGTCGGCCGCGGCCACCGGCCTGACCGACATCTCCTTCACCCTCCCCACCAACGAGGGCCAGAAGGCACTGGACGCGCTGAACCGGGTCAAGGAGGGCATCGGCTTCGAGTCGCTGCGCTTCGACGACGCGATCGGCAAGATCTCGCTGGTCGGCGCCGGCATGCGTTCCAACCCGGGCGTCACCGCGACCTTCTTCGAGGCGCTCTCCGAGGCGGGCGTGAACATCGAGCTGATCTCCACCTCGGAGATCCGCATCTCGGTGGTCACCCGTGCGGAGGACGTGCCGGAGGCGGTCCGCGCCGTGCACACCGCGTTCGGGCTGGACAGCGACACCGACGAGGCGGTCGTCTACGGCGGCACCGGCCGCTGAACGGTCTCCGGGTCCGCCCCCGGTACCCACACCGCAACGGTTGTGTGCGGGAGGGGTGAAGCGGACCCGGCCCGTCCGCCGGGTCTGCCAGAATCCCCCTTCGGAGCCAGTGCGCTCGGGAGGGGGATTCCCTCTTCCCGCGCAACAACGCCCCCGGCCGGGGCAACCAGGACAGGGGATCGTGTGTCCAACCATCGTGACGAACGTGACGGGGGCGGCGGTGGCGGTCGTCCTGCCCGGGGCGGCTCGGCGGGCCGGTAGTCGGATGGGCTTTGCTGCGGCGGCAGCGGACGCGACCGGGGCCAGCGTCGACCAGCTCACCGACGCCTACCGGGCCCACTACCGTTCCCTGCTGCGGCTCGCCGCGCTGCTGCTGGACGACCTGTCCTCCTGCGAGGACGTCGTGCAGGAAGCGTTCATCCGGGTGCACGCCGCCCGCCGCCGGGTCCGCGACCCCGAGAAGACCCTCGCCTACCTGCGGCAGACCGTGGTCAACCTGTCCCGTTCCACGCTGCGCCGCCGCCTGCTGGGCCTCCGCCTGCTGCCCAAGCCCATGCCTGACATGGCCAGTGCAGAAGAGGGGGCTTACGATGCGCTGGAGCGCGACGAACTCAAGGCCGCGCTACGGGGGTTGCAACGCCGTCAGCGGGAGGTGCTGGTGCTGCGCTACTACGCGGACCTGACAGAGGCACAGGTCGCGGAGGTGCTCGGCATTTCCATCGGCTCGGTGAAGGCGTACGGGTCGCGCGGGATCGCCGCCCTGCGGGTGCGGATGGAGCAGGGCAATGGCTGAGGGCCGACCTTCCCGACCCGGTGGGGGAGCGGCCGACGGAGAGCCGTCCGACCCGCAGCCGGGCGTACCGGCCGACCCACAGCCGGGTGTACCCGCGGGCGCATCCGCCGACGTACTCGCGGGCGCACCGGCCGACGGACCGGCGGGCGTGCTGACCGAGGAACTGCTGCGCGCCCGGCTGCACCGCGCCGTCGCCGCCCTCGAACCCGGGCCCGGCGCGCTGCCCAGGCTGCGCGCCGCCGTGCCGCGCCGCCGCGCCGTCCGCCGGCGGGCGCTGGGCGGGGCCGTGGTGCTGGCCGCCGCGATCGCCGTGCTGCCGGTGGTGAACGCCACCGGGCCGTTCGACCTGTCCGGGGACCCGACCGGCGGCCAGGCCGCGCCCGGTGCGGGCAGCAGCCCGTCGAAGGCCACCGGGAACCACCCCTGGCACCCGCACAGCTCCGCCGCGGTGCCGCCGGCCGGTACCGCGAGCCCCGGCCCGGAGGCGTCCGCCAGCCCCTCCGCGTCCGGCAGTCCGGGCGGCTCGCCCGCCGCCGCCCCGGTGTGCACCCGCACCGACCTCGGCCGGGCCGCCGCCGAGCAGGCCGCCGCCGACCCGGCCGACGGCAAGGTCTACGGCTGGTTCCGGCTGACCAACACCGGCGCGCACGCCTGCCGCCTCGCCGGCACCGGCACGTTCGCGCTGGGCACCGGGGCGGTCGGCGTCCAACTGCTCGCGCACGGCGTCGGCGACCCGGCCGCCTCGCTGCCCGACCCGGCGGGGCTGCCCGCCGAGGTGCTGCTCGGTCCGGGCGGCTCGTACCTGGTGCGGTTCGCCTGGGTGCCCGCGCGCTGCCCGGCCGCCTCCGAATCGCCCAGCGACCCGAGCGGGCCGCAGCAGCCCAGCGCGGGGACCAGCGGGGGCGCGCTGCCCGCCGCCACCCCTGCCGCCGCTGCCGCCGCGGGGCCGACCCAGGCCGTCGCGGTCGCCGACGCGTCCCCGGGCACGGACCCGAGCCCCGGCGCGACCACCGGCGGCCAGCCCGCCGCCACCTTCACGCTCGGCTACGCGCCCGACCCGGGCGCGACCGGGCTCCCGGCCGGCACCACGCTGCCGACCGGCTGCGGCGGCACCGTCTACTGGACCGGCCCGGAACCCGCCCCGGCCCCGCCCGCCCCACCGACCCCGGCCGCCACCCCCTGACGCCGTCGCCCCCCGACCCGCGTCCCACCCTCTGAAGCCGTCGTCCCCTGACCCGAGCCCACCCGGCCCCGTTCACGCCTGCCGGGTCGGCAGCACCACCAGCTGGCGCAGGTTCACGTGCCGGGGGCGGCTGACCGCGTAGGCGACCAGGTCGGCGACGTCGGTGGCGGCCAGCGGGCCGATCGCGTCGAACATGGCGCCGAGCTGGCCGTCCGGGCCGAGCGCCGGGTTGTCGATGTGGGTGCCGAGCTCGGTGTCGGTCAGGCCGGGCTCGATGTTGGTGACCCGGACGTCGCGCGGGCCGTACTCGCTGCGCAGCGCGGCCGAGAGCTGGGTCAGTGCGGCCTTGGTGGCGCCGTACACCGCGTAGTTGGGGAAGACCACGTCCGCGCCGATGGAGGAGATGTCGACCAGGTCGGCGGTGGCGCCGGCCGCCGCGGCGGCGACCAGGTCGGGGCCGAAGGCGCGGATCGTCCGCAGCGCGCCGGTCAGGTTGGTGTCGATCATGCGGGTCCACTCGTCGATCCGGCCGTCGTCGACCGGGTTGGGCAGCATCACGCCGGCCGCGTTGACCAGCAGGTCGACCCGGCCGAAGGCGTCGTGGACGAGTCGCTGCGCGGCGTCGACGGACGCCTGGTCGGTGACGTCGGCGGGCACCGCGAGGGCGTTCGGGCCGAGTTCGGCGGCCAGTTCGGCGAGCCGGCCGGCCCGGCGGGCCAGCAGCGCGACCCGGGCGCCGTCCGCGACCAGCTGCCGGGCGACGGCCTCGCCCATGCCGCTGGCGGCGCCGGTGACGACGGCGGTCCGGGTGTTCAGGGTGGGGTAGCCCATGGGAATCGCTCTCCTCGTTCGCCGCGGGTCCCGCGTCCTGCGGCCCGCTTCCTGCTGACGGGTACGACTCTGCCGGTCGGCGCCGGTGCTACCCAGTGCCGGGGTTTTCCTGGGTCCGGGAGAACCACCTTCGCGGCGGGCGCCGTATCGTCGACGGCATGAGCGAACTGGGGGAGTTCCTGCGGCAGCGCCGAGCCCGGATCCAGCCGTCCGACGTGGGCCTGCCCGAGCTGGGGCGCCGCCGCCGGGTGCCGGGGCTGCGCCGGGAGGAGGTCGCGCGGCTGGCCGGGGTGAGCGTCGACTACTACGTGCGGCTCGAACAGGGCCGGGGCACCGGCGTCTCCGCGGAGGTGCTGGACGCGGTGGCCCGGGTGCTGCGGCTGGACGCCACCGAGCGCGGCCACCTGCACACCCTGGCCCGCCCGCCGCGCGACACCTACCGGCGCACGCCGCGGCGGATCAGGCCGGGGCTGCGGCTGGTGCTGGACTCGATGGCCGCGCCGGTCTTCGTGCTCGGCCGCTGCATGGACGTGCTGGCCTGGAACGCCGCGGCCGACGCGGTGGTCGGCTTCTCCGAACTGCCGCCCCGGGAGCGGAACATGGCCCGGCACGCCTTCCTCGCCGAGCGCGGCGGCCGGCTGTACCCGGAGTTCGAGCGGGTCGCCGCCGAGACGGTCACCTACCTGCGGCTGGACGCGGCCCGGTACCCCGACGATCCCGAACTGGCCGCGCTGGTGGCCGAGTTGACGGCCGGGAGCCCGCTGTTCGCCGAGCTGTGGGCCCGGCACGGCGTCCGGGAGAAGACGTCCGGGCGCAAGCTGCTGCTGCATCCGCGGGTCGGGGAGCTGGACTTCGGCTACGAGACGCTCGTCCCGCCCGGCGAGCCCGGACTGCTGCTGGTGGTGTACACCGCCGAGCCGGGCTCGGCGACCGCCGAGCGGCTGGCGGCGCTCACCGCGGGCACCGCGGCCGCCGCGCCCGCCGCGTCCACTGCGGCTGCCGCGCCCACCGCCGTTCCGGCCTGAGGGCGGCGGCCCGCCGGGCCGTTCAGATCCCCAGGAAGTGCGCGCGGGCCCGGGCCCGTTCCAGCAGCGCGTGCACCTCGGCCTGGCGGCGGCCCGGACGGTCGTTCCACACGTCGGGGGAGGGTACCGGGCGGCCGGTGGCGTGCAGCACCTCCATCACCTGGGCGCGGGCCCGGCGCACCGTGTACGCGGTGCCGTAGCCGTGCGCCAGCACGGCGGCCTGCGCGCCCAGCAGGCAGACCCGGCCGCGGGCGTCCCACAGCGCGCCCTGCGTCCAGCCGGCCTCGGCGAGGTAGCGGGAGGTCAGCCGCAGGTGGCCGGCGACGCTGACCTCCGCCGGGCGGGCCGGGCGGCGGGCCAGCAGGTCCAGCAGCGAGCGCCGGGGCAGCGGGTGGCCGTGGTTCCAGGGCTGCCGGACGCTGCCGTACGGGTTCGCCGGCGGGTCGGCCGGTCCGGGCGGCAGGTGCGGCAGGTGCGGCAGGTGTGGCCGGGGCGCGGGAGCGGGCAGCCCGGCCAGGTACTGCTCGATCTCCTCGACCAGGCCGAGGGCCTGGGCGAGTTCGTGCGCGTCGAGCCGGTCGAACGGGGGCGCGGGAACGGCCACGGCAGAACTCCTCTGGTCGTTATGTCCGTATTTGTTACGGTACCGTTGATAGCCCGTCAGCGGCCGCACCGCACCAGCTCCGTGTCCGCACCGATCCCGCAGCGGCCCCGCAGCGGCCCCGCGGCGGCCCCGCGCCGATCCCGCGGCGGCCCCGCGCTCCCGTCCGGCCCGTTCCGATCACCCCCCGCCATCGGGTTGGATGAGCGCATGAACGAGCAGACGAACGCCGTCCCGGCGTGGGAGCAGCGGTTCCGGGCGGCACGGGTCTCCCTGCCGGACTGGGCGGACGAGGCACCCGACCGGGCGCTGTACGTGTCCAACGCGACCGGCACCTACGAGGTGTACGCGTGGGACCGCTCCACCGACCGGCACCGCCGGGTCACCGACCGCCCCAACGGCACCACGGACGCCGAACTGTCCCCCGACGGGCAGTGGATCTGGTGGTTCGACGACACCGACGGCGACGAGTTCGGGGTCTGGCGCCGCCAGCCCTTCGACGGCGGCCCGGACGAGGAGGCCGTCCCGGGCGTGCCCGCCGCCTACTCGGCGGGCCTGGCGCTCGGCCGCGACGGCACCGTGGTGGTCGGCACCTCCACCGACGACGAGGGCACCACCCTGTACCTGCGCCGCCCGGGCGCCGCCGGGCCCGAGGTGGTCTACCGGCACGCCGAGTACGGCGGCGTCGGCGACCTCTCGTACGACGCCGCCCTGCTGGCCGTCGACCACACCGAGCACGGCGACGCCATGCACTCGGCGATCCGGGTGCTGCGCCTGGCCGACGGCGCCACCGTCGCCGAGCTCGACGAGGTCACCGGCCGCGACGAGCCGCGCGGCGTCGCCTGCCTGGGCTTCGCGCCCGCCGACGGCGACACCCGGCTGCTGGTCGCCCACCAGCGCAGCGGCCGCTGGGAGCCGATGCTGTGGGACGTCGCGGCCGGCACCGAGACCGAACTCGTCCTGCGCGACGAACAGGGCCGCCCGTTCCCCGGCGACCTGTCCGCCCAGTGGCGCCCGGACGCCCGCTCGCTGCTGATCGAGCACGAGTACGAGGCTCGCTCCGAGCTGTTCTCCTACGACCTGGACGCCGGCGAGCTGACCAGGCTGGACACCCCGCGCGGCACCGTCGCCGGAGCCACCGCCCGCCCCGACGGCACGGTGGAGTTCCTGTGGTCCTCGGCCGCCGAGCCGTCCGCGGTGCGCTCCACCTCCGGCGCGGTGGTGCTGCGCGCCCCCGGCCCGGTGCCGCCCGGTTCGGTGCCGGTCGAGGACGTCTGGGTGGACGGCCCCGGCGGCCGGGTGCACGCCCTGGTGCAGCGCCCGGCGGGCGACGGCCCGCACCCCACGGTGTTCGAGGTGCACGGCGGCCCGACCCACCACGACAGCGACTCCTTCGCGGCCGGGCCCGCCGCCTGGCTCGACCACGGCTTCGCCGTCGTCCGGGTCAACTACCGCGGCTCCACCGGCTACGGGCGGGCCTGGACCGACGCCCTGACCGAACGGGTCGGCCTGATCGAGCTGGAGGACATCGGCGCCGTCCGCGACTGGGCGGTGGCCTCCGGCCTGGCCGACCCGGACCGGCTGGTGCTCTCCGGCGGCTCCTGGGGCGGCTACCTCACCCTGCTCGGCCTCGGCACCCAGCCCGACCACTGGACGCTCGGCCTGGCCGCCGTCCCGGTCGGCGACTACCTGGCCGCGTACGAGGACGAGATGGAGGCGCTCAAGTCGCTGGACCGCACGCTGTTCGGCGGCACCCCCGAGGAGGTCCCGGAGCGCTGGCGGGCCTCCTCGCCGCTGACGTACGTCGAGCAGGTCAAGGCGCCGGTGTACGTCAGCGCGGGCGTCAACGACCCGCGCTGCCCGATCCGGCAGGTCGACAACTACGTCCGGCGGCTGGAGGAGCTCGGCAAGGTCCACGAGGTCTACCGCTACGATGCCGGGCACGGTTCGCTGGTCGTCGACGAGCGGATCAAGCAGCTCCGACTGGAGATCGACTTCGTCCGGCGCCACCTGGCGCCCGGCACCGTCCGCTGAGCTGCGCGGGACCGGCCGAAGAGGGGGAGAACCGATGGGTGGACGCGCCGTGCTGGCCGCCGTCGCGGTCGGCGCCGTACTGCTGACCGCGGCCGGCTGCTCGACGAACAGCGGGAGCCACGACTGCTACCGGGCCGCGGGCGCCGTCGCGGCCGACACCGGCATCGTGCTGGCCGACACCGGCACTGACACCGGCACCGTGTCGGCCGACACCGGCATCGTGCTGGCCGGGAGCGGCGGGAGCGGCGGGACGGTCGTGCAGGCCAAGAGCGGCGGGCGGAGCTCCAAGGGCGGCTCCAGCGGCAGCCGGAGCTCCAAGGGCGGCTCCAGCGGCTCCAGCGGCTCGCACGGCTCCAGCGGCAGCGGTTCGAGCGGTTCGCACGGCTCCAGCGGTACGAGCGGCTCCAGCGGGAGCAACCGCACGGTGGTGCACCACTACCACCACCGCACCTCGGGCTCCACCCGCAGCGACGACTACGTCGACGACTGCGGGAACCCCTCGCCCGCCCCGGGCGCGGTCGGCGCGGGGTGCGCCACCCCGAACGCGCTGCCCGCGGCCACGCCGGCCACCGGCACGCCCACGGCCGGGCCGACCGGAGCCGGGGCGGCCGCCGCGGCGCCGCCGGTGCCCTGCGGCGGCGCGAGCCCGAGCGGCCGGCCGACGGGCCTGCCGTCGCCGTCCGCGCCGAAGGCCGTGAAGCCGTCCGCCTCGAAGGCCCGCTGACCGGCGCGGGTCAGTCCAGGGCCGGGTCCAGTCCGAGGGCCCGGTCCTGGACGGCCTCCGCCTCCCGGCGCACCAGCCGGAACCACATGAACACCACGAACCCGGCGAAGACGAACCACTCCAGGGTGTAGCCGAGGTTCTGGAACGCCCGCAGGCTCAGCCCGTCGCCGCCCTCCGGCTGCACCGTGGGCACCGCGGTCAGCCCGGCCGGGGCGCCGTCCGCCGCGACCCAGCCGTCGTACACCGGGTACGGCAGCACGTTGACCAGGGTGGCCGGGCTGATCGTGCCCAGCTGCCCGGCGGGCAGGCCGCCCGCCACCGCGCCGCCGCTGCCGCTGTTCTCCGGGGCCTGCAGCCGGCCCGTCACGCTGACCTGCCCGGTCGGCGCCCCGGGCGCCGTGCCGGGTTCGCCCGCCGCCCAGCCGCGCACCACGGCCACCGCGGGGCCGCCGTCGGTGAGCAGCGGGGTCAGCACGTAGTAGCCCCGGTGCCCGTCCACCGTCCGGCCCGGGACGAGCAGTTGGTGCGCGCCGTCGTACGAGCCGGTGACCCGCACCGTCCGGCCGACGGTGTCGGTGCCGACCTTCGCCGCGCCGTCCGGCAGCACCGCCGCCAGCGGCTGCGCCTCGGCCGCCGCGGACTCGGCCGCCGCCCTGCCGTTCTCCTGGTGGGTCGACACCCGGGACTCGAAGCGGTCCAGCTGCCAGGTGCCCAGCATCAGGCAGACCACGACCGCCGCCACCGCGACGACCGTGCCGACGAGCCACCGCGGGCTGAGCAGGAACCGGTACACCCCACCACGGTAACCATTCCTGACATTCGGGATGAGCGCGGGGCCGTTCCCGGGCCGTCCCCGATCCGGGATATCGTCCCTGATGTGGGAAACGACGAAACTCCGGGCGAGCAGGACCGCCGGCTCGCCGCCCGCCTCGCCGCACTGCGCGCCGAACGCGGCTGGCCGCTGGACGAACTCGCCCGCCGCAGCGGCATCAGCCGCTCCACGCTCTCCCGGCTGGAGCGCGCCGAGCTCAGCCCGACGGCCGTCCAGCTCGGCCGACTCTGCACCGCGTACGGCCGCACCGCCTCCCGGCTGCTGGCCGAGGTCGAGGCCGGGCCGCCCGGCCTGCTGCGCGCCGCCGAGCAGCCGCGCTGGCACGACCCGGAGACCGGGTTCGCCCGCCGCTCGGTCTCGCCGCCGCACCCGGGGCTGCGCGCCGAACTGGTCGAGGGCACCCTCCCGCCCGGCGCCCGGATCGGCTACCGGGCCCCGTCCGTCCCCGGCCTGGAGCAGCACCTGTGGGTGCTGGAGGGCGAGCTGGAGCTGGAGCTGGACGGCGCCGCGCACCGCCTCGCCGCGGGCGACTGCCTCCGCTACCGCCTGCACGGCGCCTCCGGGTTCCACTGCCCGGGTCCCGGCCCCGTCCGCTACCTGATCGCGCTGGTGCTGCCGTGAACCCTGCCGTCCGCCCGCTCACCCCCGAAACCCTGGACGCCCGCCTGGACGCGCTCGCCGGCCTGCTGCTGGACGCGGTGGCCGGCGGCGCCTCGGTCGGCTTCCTGGCCGGCACGGACCACCGCGAGGCCGCCGCCTGGTGGGCCTCGCTGGGCCCGTCCGTCGCGGCCGGCACCCGGCTGCTGTGGATCGCCGAGGACGCCGCCGGGCGGGCCCTGGGCACCGTCTCGCTGGTCCGCGAGGAGAAGCCGAACGGCCGCCACCGCGCCGAGGTCGCCAAGCTGCTGGTGCACCGCGACGCCCGCGGCGCGGGCCTCGGCCGCCGCCTGCTGCGGCACGCCGAGGACGCCGCCCGCGCCCGCGGCGTCACCCTGCTGCTGCTCGACACCCAGGCCGGCAGCGCCGCCGAGCACCTCTACCGCTCGGCCGGCTGGACGCCGTTCGGCACCGTCCCCGGCCACGCCGCCACCCCGGACGGCGTGCTCGCCGACACCACCTACTACTACAAGCGGCTCGACGGCTGATGGCAGGAAAGGTGGGGTGCGCGTCCTTGCTGCCACCGGGCCGGTCCGCCAGGCTGGGGGCATGCCGACCCGCAGCGTGCTGATCGTCCTGTTCGACGGGGTGCAGGGCCTCGACGTGACCGGCCCGCTGGAGGTGTTCCACGGCGCCGGCCACCCCGTCACCACCGCCTCGCCGGGCGGCCGGCCGGTGCGCAGCAGCAGCGGGCTGACCCTGCTGCCCGACACCGACCTCGACCTGGCCGCCCCCGCGCACACCCTGCTCGTCCCGGGCGGGGCCGGTGCCCGCGGCGAGGTCGCGCCCGAACTGGCCTCCCGGATCGCCGAGTTGGCGGCCGGGGCCGAGCGGGTGGTCTCGGTCTGCACCGGCACCTTCCTGCTCGCCGCGGCGGGCCTGCTGGCGGGCCGCCGGGTCACCACCCACTGGCGGCACTGCGCGACGCTGGCCGCCCGCTACCCGGAGCTGACCGTCGACCCGGAGCCGATCTACGTCCGGGACGGCCGGTTCCTGTCCTCGGCGGGCGTCACCGCGGGCATCGACCTGGCGCTGCACCTGGTCGAGGAGGACCTGGGGCGGGAGGTCGCGCTGGCGGTCGCCCGCAACCTGGTGGTGTTCCTGCGCCGCCCGGGCGGCCAGGCCCAGTTCTCCGCCCAACTGTCGGCGCAGTTCGCCGAGCGGGACTCGGTGCGCGAGGTGCAGCGCTGGATCACCGAGCACCCGGAGGAGGACCTGTCGGTGGAGGCGCTGGCCCGCCGGGCCGCGCTGTCGCCGCGCCAGTTCGCCCGGGTCTTCACCTCGGACGTCGGCATGACCCCCGGCCGGTACGTGGCCGTGGCCCGGCTGGAGGCGGCCCGCCGCCGGCTGGAGGACAGCCGGGACGGCGTCGAGCGGATCGCCCGCTCCTGCGGCTACGGCTCGGCCGAGGCGATGCGCCGGGCCTTCGCCCGGACCCTGGCCACCACCCCGGCCGACTACCGCCGCCGCACCCGCTGACGCGGCGCACCTTTCAGGCCGTGCTCACCACTGCGACCAGGACAGGTTCCAGCCGCTCAGGCCGTTGGCGGGGTCCAGCGGCTGCTTCTTGATCGAGTTCCGGACGATCACCACGTCGCCGATCTTCGAGACGTTGTAGACCTTGCCGCCGGGGGTGTCGTCGCTGCCCTGCGGGGTGTCGGGCAGGCCGATGCAGCCGTGGCTGATGTTCGTGTGGCCGGCCGCCTCCCAGGCTTCCGGGTTGCCGTGCAGGTAGGTGCCGGAGTTGGTCAGCCGCATCGCGTGCGGGTCTATCGTCTTGTAGCCCGGCCCCTTGAGGCCGACCTGGCCCTCGGAGGACATCGGCTCCATCCGGCTCTTGGCCGAGATGACCATGGTGCCGTTCCAGGACGGGTTGTCGTCGGTGCCCGCGACGATCGGGATGGTCTGGTCGGGCTTGCCGTCCTCGTGGACCACCATCTGGTGGGTGGCGGCGTCGACCTCGCTGATCCGGGAGCGGGCGATGGTGAAGCGCTCGTCGCGCTCGGTCGCGCCGTACACGCCGGGCGCCAGTTCCACGCTCTTGGTGCGCAGGTGGACCTGGACGGTGGTGCCGGGCTTCCAGTACTCGGCGGGGCGCAGGTCGAGCCGGGTGTCGTTCTCGAACCAGTGGCCCCTGACCTCGCTGCCGTCCGACGCCTCGACCACGATGGCCCGTTCGACGGCCTCCTTGTTCTTGACCTTCAGGCCGCCGAAGTCCACCGAGATGATCATGCCGACGCCGAAGTCCTCGCCGGTCTTCACGTTGTCCTCGACCTTGACGGTCCGCTGCGGGACGAGCGTGCTGAAGGTGCTGGTGGCGGTGGTGCCCACGCCGTCGGCGTCGGCGGCCCTGGCGTTCACCCGGTAGGTCGTGCCGACCGCGAGGCCGCCGGGGGCCGGCGTCCAGGTCAGGTTGTCGGCGGCGATGGCGCCCTCGACCGGCTTGCCGTCCTGGTCGGTGACGGTGACCTCGGACAGCTTGCCGGACGCCACCGAGACCTTGACCGCGCCCGGGGCCACGTCCTTCGCGCCGTCGCCCGGCTCGATCGACA
This sequence comes from Kitasatospora sp. NPDC057198, assembly GCF_042670125.1. Taxonomy (NCBI): domain Bacteria; kingdom Bacillati; phylum Actinomycetota; class Actinomycetes; order Kitasatosporales; family Streptomycetaceae; genus Kitasatospora; species Kitasatospora sp. NPDC057198. Next base: position 24,473 of record NZ_JBHUWH010000009.1, read on the forward strand.
GCACCGCGGCGGACGCCTTGGCCGGCGCCGGGGCGCTCGCCGTCCCCCCGCCCGCCGCGACCCCGCCGGCCGCACCCCCGGTGCCGCCGCCCGTGCCGCCGCCCCCGCCCCCGCACGCGGTCAGCAGCAGTGCCCCGCCCAGAATCGCGCCCATCATCGTTGTCCGTCGCACGACGCCCCCTCCATCCGGTCTTTCCGGAAGAGGTACACGCCCCCGGGGATGCCCGGGTTTCGGCCGGGCCCCCGGAGAAGTGTCACGGTTTCGCACGGCCGTGCGACGGCGGTCGGCCGGGCACGCCCGGGTTGGTCGGCCGGGGCGCGTCCGGGCCGGTCGGCCGGGGGCGGCCCGGTCAGCCGGCCGGGTGCGCCAGCTCGTCCAAGGTCCGCTCCAGCCAGGCGAGTTCGGCCCGGCTGGTGGCGCGGGCCACCGCCAGCAGGCCCTGCCGGAACGGGTCGTCCAGCTCCTCGGCGGCCAGCGGGCGCCCGTCGTCGCCGTGGAAGAAGCTGCTGGGCTGCCGCAGGAACTCCAGCCGCCGCCGCAGCACGGCGGCCTGTCCGGCCGGATCGTCGAGGTGGCGCAGGAACGCGAGCACGGTGAACCAGTGGTTCTCGTCGGTGATCTCGGTGCCGTCGGCCTCCCGCAGCCGGCGCAGCAGTTCGGCCCGGCCGTCGGCGGTGAGGGTGAGCACGTGCCGGGGTGCGGCCCGGCTGCCGGGCTCGGTCTGCCGGACCAGCCACCCGGCCTTCTCCAGCCGCTTGATCGCGGGGTAGAGGGTGCCGTCCGCGATGGGGCGGACGTGCCCGGTCAGGTGGGCCACCCGCCGCTTCAGCTCGTAGCCGTGCAGCGGTTGTCCGAAGAGGAAGCCGAGGATCGCCAGTTCCAGCACCGGACCATCATCCCGCACGCTTGTCATACCTAGACGTCGATGTATAGTCCTTCCGATGCATCGACCGCAGTTCCGACCCCGGGAGGACCAACCGTGCGCACCGTCGAAGTGACCCCCGGCGGCGCCCTGATGCGCTGGATCGAGATCCCCGGCGACCGGGCCCGCCCCCGGGTCTACCTGCACGGGCTCGGCGCGGCCGCCGCCCCCTACTACGCGGCCGCCGTCGCCCGCCCCGAACTGGCGGGCACCCGCTCGCTGCTGGTCGACCTGCTGGGCTTCGGCACCAGCGACCGCCCCACCGACTTCGACTACACCCTGGAGCAGCACGCCGACGCGGTCGCCGCCCTGCTCGCGGCGGCCGGTGTCCGGGGCGCCGACGTGATCGGCCACAGCATGGGCGGCGCGGTCGCCGTCCTGCTCGCCGCCCGGCACCCGCACCTGGCGGCCCGGCTGGTGCTGGTCGACCCGAGCCTCGACCCGGGCACCCCCCGGCGCGGCCGGGCCGGCGGCAGCGGCATCGCCTCCTACACCGAGGACGAGTACCTGGCCGGCGGCTGGCGGGAGATCCGCGACCTGGTCGGCCCGCACTGGTGGTCCACCATGCGCCTGGCCGGCCCCGAGGCGCTCCACCGCAGCGCCGTCCACCTGGTCCGCGGCACCACCCCGACCGTCCGGGCCGGGCTCGCCGCGCTGACCGTCCCCCGGCTGCTGCTCCACCCGGAGACCGGCGCCCCGTACCTCGGCGGGCGGGAACTGCGGGACGCCGGGGTGGCCGTGGTGCCCGTTCCCGACAGCGGGCACAACATCATGCTGGACAACCCGGACGCCTTCGCCGCCGAACTCGCCCGCTTCCTGACCGCCTGAGCGCCTGAGCGCCTGAGCGTCTGGCCGCCAGGCCGCCTGACCGCTCGGCGGCCTGACCGCCCGGCCGCCCGGCTGCCTACGCCTCCCCGTCCGGGCGCTGGAACTCCGGCTGGTCCAGCAGCCGCAGCCAGCTGCCGTCCGGCTGCTGCCGCACCACCTGGGCGCGGGCCCCGGCGCCGTCCTTCGGCGGGGTGGCGGTCAGCGCGATGCCGTCGGCGGCCAGCGTCGGCAGCGGCGGCTCGGGCGTGAACTGCGGCCGGTGGGCCAGCACCTGCGCCCACAGCTCCTGGATCGCGGCCCGGCCGACCGTCAACTGCCCCGGCGGGTACGCCAGTACCGCGTTCTCCTCGTACAGCGCCGCGACCCCGGCGGCGTCGCCCGCGTTGGAGCGCTCCACGAAGAGCCGGGTCAGGTCCTCCGGCCGCATCGCCTTCTCGTACTCACCCATCGCCGTTCCTCCTCGTCGTCCTGTGCCGTGCCTCCAGCCTCCTCCCGGGCCGACCAGAAGTCCAACAGCTGGTTGTGATCCGCACTAGAATCGTGAGTCATGGAACTGAGGCAGCTGGAGTACTTCGTCGCGGTCGCCGAGGAGCGCAACTTCACCCGCGCCGCCGAGCGGGTGCACATCAGCCAGTCCGGGGTGAGTGCCCAGATCCGGCAGCTGGAAAGGGAGTTGGGCGCCGAACTGTTCGACCGCACGGCCCGCGCCGTGACGCTCACCGTCGCGGGCAAGGCCGCCCTGGAGCACGCCCGGCAGGCGCTGTCCGCCGCCCGCGCGGTCGGCCAGGCGGTCGGCGAGGTCACCGACCTGGTGCGCGGCAGCCTGCGCCTGGGTATGGTCGCGGGCTGCACCCTGACCCCGCTGTTCGACGGCCTGGCCGCCTTTCACCGCGCCCACCCCGGCGTCGAACTCGCCCTGCTGGAGGGCGACTCCGAGCACCTCACCGAGGACGTCCGCACCGGCGCCCTCGACCTCGCCCTGATCGGCCGCCCCGCCCCCGCCCCCGAAGGGCTGGACGCGCACGTGCTGGTCAGCGAGCCCGTGGTGGCCGCCGTCCCGCCCGGCCACCCGCTGCTGGACGTCCCGGAGCCGGCCCTCGCCGACCTGCTCGCCCACCCGCTGGTCTGCATGCCGCGCGGCACCGGCCTGCGCGCCGTCCTGGACCGCGACTGCGCCGCCCGCGGCCTCACCCCGCGCATCGCCCTGGAGGCCGGCGCCGCCGCCGCGATCGCCGACCTGGCCGCCCGCGGCCTCGGCGCGGCCGTGCTCAGCCGCTCGATGGCCGCCGCCTTCCCGGCGCTCGTCCCCGTCCCCGTCGCCGGCCTGACCACCCCGGCCCTGCTCGCCCTGGTCAACCGCCCCGCCCCGCCCCCGGCCCTGCGCGCCCTGCTCACCGCCCTGCGCCGCGCCTTCCACCTCCCGGCGCTCCCGGCGCTCCCGGCATGACGAGGGGGCCGCCGGAGAACCGGCGGCCCCCTCCCCTCCTCAGCTCACGAAGGCCAGTTCGTGCGGCGTCCCGTTGAACCGCAGCCCGCCGTCCTCGGTGACCGTCACGATGTCCTCGATCCGGACGCCGAACCGCCCCGGCAGGTAGATTCCCGGCTCGATCGAGAAGCACATCCCGGGCACCAGCGGCTGGGTCTCGCCCTCGACCATGTACGGCGGCTCGTGGGTGGTGAGCCCGATGCCGTGGCCGACCCGGTGGATGAAGTACTCGCCGTACCCGCCGTCGGTGATCACCTTCCGGGCGACCCGGTCGATCTCCTGGCAGGCCACCCCGGGCGCGACGGCGTCGAACGCGGCCTGCTGGGCCCGCCGCACCAGGTCGTGCACGGCGAGCACCTCCTCCGGCGGCTCGGTGCCGACGAACACGGTGCGGGTGGTGTCGGAGCCGTAGCCGTCCTTCAGCCCGCCGAAGTCCAGCACCACGGTGTCGCCGCGCCGGATCAGCCGGTCCCCGGCCTCGTGGTGCGGGTTCGCCCCGTTCGGCCCGGAGCCGACCACGGTGAAGTCGACCTGGCTGTGCCCGTGCTCGGTCAGCAGTGCGACCAGGTCGGCGGCCACCTGGTTCTCGGTCCGCCCGGCGAAGGGCATCCCCAGGATCTCCCCGTACGCCAGGTCCGCCGCCGCCCCGGCCGCGGCCAGCCGCTCCAGCTCGTCGTGGTCCTTCACCGCCCGCAGCATCGGCAGCACCGCGGTCAGCGCCGCGTACGAGCTGCCCGGCAGCGTCCGCTGCAGCCCGAGCAGGTGCATCGCCCAGGCGTTGTCGGAGATCCCGTACCGGCCGCCGCCGTCCAGGTTCGGCGCCAGCGCCGCGTACGGGTCGCTGCCGTCCGTCCAGTCGGCCATCCGGACGGCCTCCGCGCCCGGCGCCTGCTCGGCGTCCGGGCGCTCCAACTTCGGCACCAGCAGCACGGGTTCGGCACCGGCCGCGATCACCAGGGCGGTCAGCCGCTCGGTCGTCGCGGTCGGCCGGTAGCCCGTCAGGTAGGTCAGGTCGGGGCCGGGGGTGACGACCAGTCCGGCCAGCCCGGCGTCCGCGGCGGCGGTCGCGGCGCGGGCCATCCGGGCCTGGAAGTCGGCGGTGGTGAACGGCGCGGGCATGGGCTCCCTCTCGAATCGGCGGTGGTCGGCTCGGTGGTGGTCGGCTCGGCGGTGGACGGTTCAGCGGTGGTCGGTTCAGCGGTGGACGGCGGCCGCGTAGTGGCGCAGGAACAGCGCCTCCACGGTGGCCATGTGCTCGATCTCGGACGGGTCCACGCTCTCGTTCGGCGCGTGGATCAGGCAGCGCGGCTCCTCCACGCCCATCAGGATGATCTCCGACTCCGGGTACTGCGCGGCCAGCACGTTGCACAGCGGGATCGACCCGCCCTGCCCGAGGAAGGACAGCGGCTTCCCGTAGACCTCCCGGGCGGCCGCGTCCAGCGCCGCGTACGCCCGGCCGTCGGTGGCGGCCTTGAACGGCGAGCCCTTCGACTCCGGCTCCACGGTGACCCGCGCGCCCCACGGGGCGGCCGCCACCAGGTGCGCGGTCAGCGCGTCCTGCGCCGTCCCGGGGTCCATGCCGGGCGGGACGCGCAGGCTGACCCGGGCCCGGGCGGTGCCGGGCACCGCCGCCGCCGAACCGACCACCGGCGCGCAGTCGATGCCCAGCACCGTCACCGCCGGGCGCGCCCACAGCCGGTCCGCGACCGTCCCGGAGCCGGTCAGGGCGACGCCCTCCAGCACCCCCGCGTCCGCCCGGAACTGCTGCTCGTCGTAGCCGACGCCGTCCCAGCTGCCGCCGTTGTCCAGGCCCTCGATCCTCGTCCCGCCCTCGGCGTCGCGCAGCGAGTCCAGGATCCGGATCAGCGCGGCCAGCGCGTCCGGCGCGGGGCCGCCGAACATCCCGGAGTGCATGTCCGACTCCAGCGTCCGCACCGTCACCACGACGTTCGCCAGGCCGCGCAGCGAGGTGGTCGCGGTCGGCACCCCGACCGCCGCGTTGCCGGTGTCGCAGACCAGCAGCACGTCCGCGTGCAGGTCCTCGGGGTGCTGCGGGACGTACTCCTCCAGGCCGCCGGTGCCCTGCTCCTCCGAGCCCTCGGCGACCAGCTTGATCCCCACCGGCAGGTCGTCGCCGAGCGCCCGCAGCGCGGTGAGGTGCATGACGATGTTGCCCTTGCAGTCCGCGGTGCCGCGCCCGTACCAGCGCCCGTCCCGCTCGGTCAGCTCGAACGGGGGCGTCGTCCAGGCGGCGTCGTCCAGCGGCGGCTGCACGTCGTAGTGGCAGTACAGCAGCACGGTCGGCGCGCCCGGCGGCGGCGGGCGGTGCCCCAGCACGGCGTGGCTGCCGTCCGGGGTCTCCGCCAGCCGGACGTCCTGCAGCCCGGCCTCGGTGAACGCGGCGGCCACCCACTCGGCGGCCTGGCGGCACTTCTCCGGCGGCTGCTGCCGCGGGTCGGCGACCGAGGGGACGGCGACCAGCTCGGCCAAGTCCCGCTTCGCCTGCGGCATCAACGCCGCGATGCGGGCGGCCAGTTCGGTGTCACTGCTCATCGGCTCCCCTTCAGTTCCTGACCGTGTCGTCGGTCTTGATGTCCTCGATCTTCTCCCGGTAGTCGTCCAGCTGGTCCGGGCAGTAGACGCTCAGGACCAGCGCCTCCGCCTGCACCACCCGGTCGGGGACGATGACCGGCCGCTGCCCGGGACCGGCCGCCCCGTTCGACATCTGCACCCGCTGCAGGCCGGTCTTCAGCGCACTCGCCGGGTCCTCGCACACCGCGCCGCCGTCCGTCCCCAGCGTCCGGGCGACCTGCTCCCGGTCCGGCGCCGGGTAGCCGTCCGCCTGCAGCTTCGAGATCAGCTCATCGGCCTTCCGGAACGACTCGTTGGTGGCGTGCTGCTGGGTGAACGTCAGCAGGCCGACCACCGCCATCGCGACCAGCAGCACGATCGCGCCGACGTAGATCCACCGGTGCTGCGAAGCCATCCGCGTACTCACGCGCCCACCCCGCTCCGCCCGGCAGGGGCGTGCGCCCGTGCGCGGCACCCGGCGGTTCGCTCGCTCCGCTCGCTCATGCCGCCTCCTCCTCGATGGCCGCGGCCGCCGCCGGATCACGCCACTCGGGCCTGCTGGCCTTCAGGAAACCGAACGGGATGACCACGCCCAGCAGCAGCAGGCCGCCGCCGACGATCCCGATGTACGCCCACACGCTGCCGTTGCCGAACTGCGAGGACGGCACGAACCCGATCACCATCGCCGCCGCCGACGCCAGCAGGCCCACCACGCACAGCACCCCCAGCGCCGGGGCGCGGTAGCCGCGCGGGTGGTCCGGCCGGAGCTTGCGCAGCCGCATCGCCGCCAGGAACATCAGCAGGTAGACGATCAGGTACACCTGCGTGGTGATCACCGAGAAGATCCAGTACACGCTGGAGACGTTCGGGATGAACGCGTACATCAGCGCGATGACCGTGGTCACCACGCCCTGCGCGACCAGGATGTTCTGCTGGATGCCGTGCTTGTTGAGCTTCTGCAGCGACGGCGGCAGGTAGCCCTCCTGCCGGGAGATCATCAGCAGGCCCTTGGACGGGCCGGCCAGCCAGGTCAGCATGCCGCCCAGCGAGGCCGCGACCAGGCCCACCGCGATCAGCGGCGTCAGCCAGCCGATGTGGAAGTACTGGAAGAACGCGTCGAACGCCTGCATCACGCCCGCCGTCAGCGACAGCTGGTCGGCCGGCACCACCCAGCTGATCGCCAGCGCCGGCAGGATGAAGATCAGCAGCACCATCCCGACCGCCAGGAACATCGAGCGCGGGAACTCCTTGCCCGGGTTCCTCAGCGAGGAGACGTGCACCGCGTTCATCTCCATGCCCGAGTAGCTCAGGAAGTTGTTGACGATCAGCACCAGGCTCGCCAGCCCCGTCCAGGCCGGCAGCAGGTGGTCCGCCGACATCGGCGCCGCCGAGGGGTTGCCCTGGCCCAGGAACACGAAGCCCAGCACCACCAGCAGCGCGCCCGGGACCAGCGTCCCGATGATCAGCCCCCAGGACGCCAGGCCCGCCACCGCGTTCGTCCCGCGCGAGGACACCCACACGCCCGTCCAGTACAGCACCATGATCACGATCGCCGTGTACAGGCCGTTGCTGGCCAGGCTCGGATCCACCACGTACGCGATCGTGCTCGCCACGTACGCCAGCAGGCTCGGGTAGTAGAAGATCGTCATCGCGAACTGGCACCACACCGCCAGGAACCCCAACGGCTTCGACAGCCCCTGGGCCACCCAGTTGTACACACCCCCCTCCCAGCCCGACGCCAGCTCCGCCGAGACCAGCGCCGTCGGCAGCAGGAACACGATCGCCGGCACCACGTACAGGAACACGCACGCCAGCCCGTACACCGCCATCGTCGGCGAGGACCGCAGACTCGCCACCGAACTGGTCGTCATCAGCGCCAGCGTCAGCCAGGTCATCCTGGGCGCCGCCACCGCCTTCACCCGCTTCGCCGCAACCGCCGCCGCCGACCCGTCCGGGCTCGGCACATCCGCCGCGCTCATCCACCGCCTCCTCGCAGCGGCACCCCGCCCACCGGAGCCCGCCCCTCTACCCTCCGGCCCCCACCCCCACCCCGCATCCGATAACCCGTCACCACCCCCACCCCCTCACCGGAACAGCCCAACGCCCCACCCTGACGCCACCTCGGCCCCGCCCCCGCACCGTCCACACCCTGTGGACGACCCGCCCGGCCCCGCACCCCCGCCTGGCCCTCTCCCGGACTTCTCCCAGGAGCCGCGACGAAAAACAGCCGGGGCCGGTGACCCTTGCGAGTCACCGGCCCCGGCTGGTGTTACGAAGTCGGGGTAGCGGGATTTGAACCCACGGCCTCTTCGTCCCGAAGCAACCCGGGCACTTGCTTGGCCCGTGTTCGTCCTGCGGCTGACCTGCCAACACAGTCCCCGGACGTCCGTAGTTGTGCGTCGGAGTGCGGGGCGGTTGTAGCGCAGTTAGACACTCATGCGTCGAGGTCTCTCCCTAGCGCTCTTGGGATTGTTGAGCCGACACTCACAAGGTATCGGGCGAGAGAGTGCCACGTAGATTCGCCACGGCGTCCACGATCGCGGTTGCTTGGTCTCGCGCCTCCTGGACCTGCCGAGAGAGTGCCTGAACCTCGATAGCGTCGGTCGAGGTGTTCAGTCGTCGAAGAGCATCCTCGGCCGCCGCCGAGGCGCTGCCGTCTTTCATCGCCCTGATTACTGCCGCTGCTGGCGAACCAGCCTTGAAGAGCACAAGGTGCTGCCCTTGCGAATGGGGCAGATCAGGAGGGATGTGAGCTAGCCCGACGTTAGCAAGATCGGACTCAATCCGAGTGCAGATGAGTCGCTTGAGGGTGGTCTCTCCTGCGATGCGTTTGATCGTCGTCATTCGGACCCGTAGCACCCCGTCGCGCTTCTCGACCTCGTCGTTAAGATCGTCCCAGCTCGTGAGATCTGGCAGCTCTTCTGACTCAATTTCGCCGATGGACATGGCGTCTCCGGAACGGACCTGAAGCTAACTTCCCAATTCAAAGATCCGCCCCAAGAACTTAATATGCAAGTTCTGATCAGTCGGAGCTGCGACCTGCGACACACCTGCCAACCACTTCCCTGGTCTGCCGGGGTATGGTCGTCGTCGAGTGGCGTCGGCCGCCCCCGCACGGCCCGAGGACGACCCGGTGAAGCCGAGCTGCAAGCCCTGTCTCGATCATTCAAACTCGCGGTACTTGCGCTGGACAGCCTGAGCACTGACCCCCATCGCCTCACCGATCTTTCGCCAGGTCACTGCACCACCCCTGGCAATCGACACCTCATGCTCGGTGTAGGCGTCAGCTACTTCCTTGAGATCCGCCAGGAACCGGAGCCGTCGAAGCGACGTCTCGTCCCCCTGCATCTCAGGAAGGTTCTCCAGCAGCAGGTTTACTAGTTGATCAAGGTGGGGTGAGTACCCGCCCGCTGTCCGTCGTGGCCGATGCGTCATCAACATATGTTGACACAAAATCAACTACAGCATGCTTGGTTGGGGCGACTGACGGGGCATCATGGCAGGTCAGAGGGCCGAGAATGAGTGATTCGTCAATGATGGGATCTGATCCCTATCCTCGAATCAAGCCGGAAGGCTGGTCAAAAAAAGCGACGGCCCCCGCTCCACCGGAGGCCGTCGTTCACCGTTCTCCCTTGACAGAAGCGAGAGGTGCTACCTGTGAACCTACTTGTCCAACGCGATAAGTCCAAGCGGGCCCCGAAGGCCGCCCGAGTCGCATCCGCCCTTGCCGGGCTGGTCACCATGGGGGTCGTTGTAGCGGCCCCTGGCGTCGCGGTGCCTATCGGCGCGGGCGCTGGCGTAGCTGCAGCCGTCGCTGCGATCTACGCCCTCCGAGTGCGGTAATCAGGCGTGCTCCGCGTGGTCTTATTGGCCGCGCGGAGTACGTACCGCGCGGGCGGTGTAGCGGTTTTGGCCGGTGTCCTGTCTGGTCTGGGTCCGAGCATGATCGGGGGGCCGTAAGCTGTTGCGACTCGGTCAGGGCTCTTTGGGCCTGACCGCAATTTGGCCGAGTGGCCCCCCGTTCTTGCTCGGTGCGGGGCCCGGTCCTGGCAGGTGGGTAAAACCGTGGAGCCGCCCGCCCCAGCCACGACGGCGCGTTGGGCCGCAACCACCTACGACCGTCCGTCCGCCGTGCGCGGCCGGCCGCCGCCTCGCCCGGGCGAAGACAAGGGCGGGGGCGAGCGGTTGGGCCGCGCCCCGGGCGCGAAGCGCCCTTGAACCCGTAGAGAAGAGTTTTACGCACCCCCTCCTCCACCCCCTGATCACTTCCCCTGCCCCCTGTTGACCTGGCCCGACCGTCCGTATGCTCGGCTGGTTCGGCTGACGTCGCGTCACATCGGGGGATCATGGATACGGTTACACAGCTCGTCACCATCGCGGCCGTGCTGCTGGGTGGGCTGAGCACCTACGCGACGAATCAGCTCGTGGAGCGCAGCAAGCGCCGGGACAGCCTCCGGGTCCGCTGGGACGAGAAGAAGCTCGACGCCTACGTCGAGTACGTGGGCAGCGTCCGGTCCTGCATCTACGCCTCCGTCCTGGCCTACGAGGTCACGCACTCCATCCGCGACATGCCGAGGACGGAGCACGAACTGCTGATGGACCTCACCGAGGCGGAGGGCCGTCGCGCGCTCGCCTTCGAGCGGCTGATGATGCTCGCCGGGGACCAGGTGATCGAGTCCGCTCACGCCGTGAACGCCGCCGCGCTGGCGATCGACTGGCGAGCCCGCCGGCTGGTGGACGGCTCCCTGGAGGAGTGGCGGGCTCTTCACACGGAGATCTTCCGGGCGATCAACGTCTTCCACGAAGTTGCCCGTGCCGACCTCGGGGTGTCCGGCGGGTTCGTCGGTGACCAGCACACCGCCCGCGGCCTCATCCTCCCGGAACAGAGGGAGAGTTCGGCCGAGCAGTAGACCAGTCGGCAGACAGCGAACGGCCCCGGCGGCAAGGTCTCCCTCGCTACCGGGGCCGTGCTGATCGGCGCCAGGCATCAGGCGCCGTCGAACCGCCACGTGTTCAGTGCGGACAGGGCTTCGGCCCGTGCCTCGATCACCGCCATCCGGGACTCCCACTCGGTCTCCAGGACGTGCGCGGCCTGGCTGGTGCTCTGTCCCGGCCACTTCCGGTAGAGAAGCCCAGTGTCGGCGACGAACCACCCGCGGCTGACGGCGTCCAGGGCCATCAGCAACCCGGTGTCCTCGGAAGCGGGGAGCGCCATCCAGCCGCCCAGCGCCAAGACCAGATCGCGCCGGGCGCACAGCGTGGCCGGGTGGACCTGGGCCCGGTAGTTGTGGGCCTTCCAGTGCTGGAGCACTTCGCCGCGCTCGATCGGGCCCTCGGGCGGGTCCTGGTCGAAGCCGACCGTGCGGCCGTCGGGGAGGAGGTCGAGCACCCGGGAGGTCGTCCACGCCACGTCCGGCCGGCTGGCGAGCACCGCGAGGTCTCGGGCCAGGGCTCCGGGCGTCAACATGTCGTCCGCATCCAGTACCTTGACGAACTCGCCCGTCGCGCGGGCCAGGCTGATCGTGCGGGCCATGCCGGCGCGGCCGTGGCGCCCCTGGCCGAAGCTGATGCGCGGGTCGTCCGGGACGTGCGGCGCCACCTCGTCGGTCTCGCCGTCCTCCTGGATCACCCACTGCCAGTCCCACCCGGCGGGCAGGTCCTGCTCCAGCAGGGACTTGTAGGCGTCGGTCAGGAACTTCGCCGCCGGACCGTGCACGGCCGTGATGACGCTGACGGTGTTGGCCATGCTCACCACCTCTCCAGCTTGGTCGTGTAGACCATCTCGGTGCGGTCGCCGGGCAGGGTCACGTCGGAGACCTCCACCACGCGGTCCGTGGTGTCGTACGAAGTCTTCCGGAGCAGGACCACTGCGACACCGACCGGCAGGCCGAGTTCCTCGGCTTCCTCGGGCGTCGGGGGCCGGGCGCGGAAGGTCTCCACGATGCGGTCCAGTTCGATCCCGAGCGTGTGGAGCTGGTTCTGCGTCCCGCCGGGCCACGGCTCGCAGTCCTCGCGCAGCAGGTCCGGGTTCGGCGAGACGAGGTCGAGCGGCAGGTAGGAGCGGACGAGGTTGAAGGGGTGCCGTTCCTGGCTGTACGCCGTCCGGTACTCGCGCCTGAGCAGGTCGGTTCCCTCCGGAACGCCGAACTCGGCGGCCAGGTCGGCCGACGCCGGCACCGTGTCGTACTTCGCCTTGAAGGTCAGGTCGTCCACCGTCAGGCCGGTGTCGTGCTCGGTCGCGCCGGTGCTCTTGCGGACGTCCTCCGGCTGGCGGGCCCGGTCCTTCTCCCACTGGTGCCGCTCGTTGGTGCGGGTGACCTTCTTCGGCTGTCGGCGGACGAACGTCCCGCGGCCGTGCTGCTTCTCGACCAGCCCTTCGGCCTGGAGCACTCCCACACCCTGGCGAACCGTCGGCACGCTCACGTCGTAGTGCTTCGCGAGCTGCGATTCGGCCGGCAGCTTCTCGCCGGGGGCCAGCTCGCCGCTGGCGATCTGCTGCCGCAGATCGGTGGAAATCCGCTCGTACTGGTTGGCCATGGGGCCGTCACCGTCCTGTCGTGGTCTCCCGAACATCTTAAGTCCTCAAGAGGAGTTGACGACTAGCTGATGCGCCGTCATAGTTCATATCAACTCCTCATGAGGACTTAAGGACTTGAGGAGCTGATGACCTTCGGCCCTTCCGTGGGGCCGATCGGTGCCCGGGGACGTATGCCCCGGCTCAGCGAAGGAGTACCGAAGATGCGTCTCATCCCCGTGGACACGACCGGCGCGCTGGTGATGGTCGCCCAGGAGCCCCGGCCGAAGCTGAAGGACCGGCGGACCGGCGAGATGGCGATGGACACCGAGACGGGCGCCCCGCTGATGACGCTCGACGTCACGTTCGTCGCCAACGGCCAGGCCGAGATCCTGTCGCTGACCGTGCCGCAGCCGGGCCTCCCGGAGGGCCTGGCCCCCGGGACGCTGGTGGCGCTCACCAAGCTGATCGCCCGCCCCTGGGAGAACGAGTTCAACGGCCAGAAGCGCACCGGCATCGCCTTCCGCGCCGAGGCCGTCACCGCCACGATGCCCGCGCTCGTCGGCGCGAAGGGCTGATGACCGGTGTCCGCGCTGACCGCCGCGCTCCTCGAACTCGGCATCCCGGCCGCCGCCGGCACCGGGGCCGCGCTCTACGCGAAGGTGAAGCACCCGCGGGCGTACTGGTCCACGGTCGGACTCCCGCTGACCATCGCCCGGATCCACCGCGACTACGACGCCGTGATGGAGTCCTGCGGGCTGACGGTCGAACCGTCGTTCTGGCGGGCCATGGCGGCTCAGGCGACCAACCGGGAGAGCAAGCCCGCCGTCCCGAAGATCAAGGGCATCCGGGGCTCGGCCACCGGCCTGCGGATCCGCCTCCGGCTCGCCCGTGGGCAGGAGACCGAGGATGTGGCCAACGCCGCCCAGCGGCTCCGGCACGCCTGGGGCGTCCACGCGGTGTACGTCACCGAGGTCAAGCCCGGGATCGTGGACCTGCGGATCGTCGGCTACGACGTGCTCCGGGAAGTCCGGATGCCGCGCCGGACCGGCATCAAGGGCGATGGCCTGCTGCGCGTCCCGGTCGCCCAGCGTTCGGACGGCACCGCGCACGTCCGGGACTTCCGGGAGGTTGCGCACGGCCTGGTCCTCGGCGCGAGCCAGTCCGGCAAGTCCATGCTGACCCGGAACCTGATCCACGGCCTGGCCACCCAGCCGGTCGCCCTGGTCGGCATCGACTGCAAGGGCGGCATCGAACAGCGCCCGTTCGCCCCTCGGCTCTCGGCGCTGGCCACCAGCCAGGAGGAAGCGCTCGGCCTGCTGCTGGCGCTGCTGATCGAGATGGACGACCGGTACGACCTGATCCGGGCCTACCAGGGCATGCCCGGCTCGGTGCCGGCGGAGGAGATGACCGCCGACGTGTGGGGCCTGCCGGAGAAGGTCCGTCCGGTGCCGATCGTGGTGCTGGTGGACGAGATCGCCGAACTGTTCCTCGTGGCGTCGAAAGCCGACGAACCGCGCCGGAACCAGATCGTCACCTCGCTGATCCGGCTCGCCCAACTCGCCCGCGCCGCAGGCATCTTCCTGGAGATCAACGGCCAGCGCTTCGGATCCGACCTGGGCAAGGGGGCGACCATGCTGCGCTCCCAGCTCACCGGCCGAACCGTCCATCGCGTCAACGACGTGGAGACCGCGCGCATGGGCCTCGGTGACATTTCCGAGGCGGCCATGGTCGCGGCCACCCGGATCAGCCCGACCATGCCCGGCATGGCCATCGCGGGCGACACCTCCGGCCGGTGGTACGAGATCCGCACCCCGTACCGCTCGCTCGGCGAAGTCGCCGACCGCTGCGCCAAGTTCGCGTACCTGACGCCCGACCTGTACCGCCTGGCGGCGTTCCGCCCGCAGGACGCGGCGACCTTCGGAAGCTCGGCTGACGTCCCGCCGATGCCGTCCGCCCCGCCGCTCTACGCCTCGGCCCCGATCGCCGAGTAGCACCCCACGCAAGTACGACCGGCGTGTCCGCATCGCGCCAAGTCCCTACCCCGCCATGCCTGTATCCGGAAGGACCGTGCCCCATGGCCCTCAGAAAGGCCGTCCCCGCAAAGTCCGCCCAGAACAACAGCCTGCCGTCTTGCCCGCGCTGCCAGGGCACCGGCTGGGTTACCGAGTCGGTCTACGTCGGGCGGAAGCGCCGCGAGGTCGGCGAGATAGACGTGATCTGCTCCCGCTGCATGTCCACCGGGATCGACCCCACCCCGAACCGCTACTAGACCACTAGCGCCGGGTGGTGAGCTAACTCCCAGCCTCGCCCGGCCATCTCCTGGAAGGAGGGCCACCAATGCGACTTCCCAAGCTGGACGCCGTACTGCTCCAGGCCGCGATCGCCGCCGCGCTGTCCTTCGCCCACCTGCACGACCTGGCCGAAGCCGCCGGACAGACCGGCTGGAAGGCGTGGGCCTACCCGGTCTCGGTGGACCTGCTGCTGGTCGCCGCCTGGCGTCGGCTCCGCTCCCGAGCCTCCGTCCGGCTCGCGTGGGCCTGGTTCGTGATTGCCCTCGCCGCCTCGCTTGGGGCCAACATCGGCACCGCCGGGCTGCTGGACCTCGGCCACACCCCGACCTGGCTGCGGATCATCGTCGCCGGTTGGCCCGCCGCCGCGTTCCTCGGTGGAACCCTGCTGGTCCACTCCGCGGCCCACACCACGGTCAGCGAGCCCGCGGAGTTCGAGACCGAGGAAGACCTCCCGCCGATGTACATCGTGGAGCCGGAACCTAAGCCCGAGCCCGAACCGGTCGCCGTCGAGGAACCCGAACCGGTGCCCGCGCTGGCGGCTCCGCCCACGCCTGCGGCCCCGCCGACCGCTCCGCCGGTCAGCGCCCCGGCTCCGGCCACGGCCACGCCCGTCCCATCGTTCCTGCTCGACCACGCCCGCAAGCTCGCCGACGACCACCGCGTCCGGACCGGCAGCCCGATCGACGCCGGCACCCTGCGCACCCGACTCGGCATCGCGGACCCCCTCGCTTCGGCGCTCGCCGCCGAACTGACCTGAGAGAAGCCAGAGATGACGCTCACGCTCCCGTTCGTTGCCGTCCTCGCCGTGGTCGGCTGGCTGATCGTCCGGCACACGCGCCTCCGCTGGTGGGCCGTCACCGCGCTGCTGCTGCTCGGCTTCTACCTCGCCAGCACCCCGGCCGCGCCGCTGATCGACGACACCACCCGCTCCGGCGTCGAGGTCGTCAACCGCACCGGCAGCAAGTGAGGGCCGGACGATGACACCCACGCTGCTGCTCCCGGACTCGCTGTCGCTCACCCCCGAAGGCTCGGCCCTGGTCGCGGAGATCGAGGCGTACCTGGCCACGCTGCCCGTCCAGGCCCGCGCGGTCGTGCCGTTGCTCTGCGACTACGGCAGCACCGTCCAGCGGTGGAACGCGGGCTTCCCGCAGCCGCGACTGTCCGTGCTGGACCGGCTCGCGCACCGTCCGGCCCGACCGGTCGCCGTCACGGTCGCGGACCACCTGCGGCTGACCTCCCGCTACCTCGCCGAAGTCGGCTGGACTCAGGGCCGGTTGTGGGACTCCGCCGGCCGCGTCTGCCTCCTCGGCGCCCAGGCCGCCGTCCTGCTCAACGGCTACGGCACCCCGTACACCGTCAGCCGCGCCCGCAACCAGGTGATGGAGGTCCTGCACGCCACCGGACGGCCCGTCGCCTCGCCGGACGCCTTCAACGACGCCCCCGACACCCGGCAGGCCGACGTTCACCACCTGCTCGACCGGGCCTCCGCCCGCGCCCTCTCCCTCGGCATCTGAACCGGTTCCCGGGGCGGTAGCAAGCCGCCAAGCCATCCCCCCGCCCCGGAGACCTCGACCCGCTCCGGAAGGACCGCCATGGACCTCGCCCCGCTCCTCGCCGCCGGCGTGCCGCTGCTCGGCTGGACCACCCACAGCACCGTCCTGGCCCGTCGACTGGCCACCGCCCGCCGCGACCCGCTCACCGGGCTCCTGACCCGCGACGGCTTCACCACCCGCGCCGAACGCCTCATCCGCCGCCACCCCGAGCGCACCACCGTCCTGCTGATCGACCTGGACGACTTCAAGGCCGTCAACGACACCCACGGCCACGCCGCCGGAGACGCCGTCCTCGCCGCGACCGCCCGCCGACTGGCCACCTGGTGCGGCACCGACGGCATCGCCGCCCGCCTCGGCGGAGACGAGTTCGCCGCCGTCGTCCTGGACGCCGAACACCGCGTCCCCGACCTGAACGACCAGCTCCACCACCCGGTCCCGTACGGCACCGAGCTGCTGAGCGTGAGCGCGTCCGTCGGCACCTCGCACCCGGCCACGCTGCTGCTCACCGAGGCCCTGTCGGCGGCCGACCGCCAGATGTACGCCTCCAAGCCCGGCGCCCGCACCGCGCGCCGCCGCTGAAAACGAACCGGTGCCCGGCGCGGCAGCAAGCCGCCAAGCATCCCGCCGCGCCGAGGACCTCAACCCTCCCCGAACCGAAGTCCGCGAAGGAGAGCACCATCATGCCCCAGCACACCCGCCCGGCACGCCTGATCTGCCACAACTGCGACGGCTTCGGCCGCGCCATCACCACCGGCCACCGCCACGATGGCACCCGAACCACCACCCCGGTCAACTGCCCCACCTGCCACGGCCGGGGCACCGTCGCCCGCGCCTTCCTGCCGGTGCTCTGACATGGCCCTCCTCGACTGGCGCGACTCCCGCCACTGGGACAACAAGCCCGCCCCCTGCGGCGTCTGCACCAAGCCCACCAACCTCCGCTCCGACCGCGGCAAGCCCGTCCACAAGGTCTGCGCCGAGGAGTGGACCGAGCAGCACGCCAAGCCCACACCCGACCAGTCCTGACCGCTCTGCCCCGGAGGCATCAACTGCTGCCTCCGGGGCCTCACTTCGAAAGGAGTAGTTGTGTCCCTGACCGCTGAACCTCCCATCGCTGACCTGTCCGTGCTGGCGTCGCTAGGCACCATGCCCGCGTTGGTCCGACAGCTCTCCGGGCTCGCCGGGTGCACCTCGCCGATCCGGCTCGCTGGCTGGCGAACCGAGGTCAACGGAGGGACCGGGGAGGTGCTGCACCACCTGGACTCTTCGTGCCTGCCCGCCGGCCACCTGCTGGTGAGGTGCGGCAACCGGCGGATCACCCGCTGTGCCCCGTGCGCCGAGACGTACCGGCGGGACACCTACCACCTGATCACCGCCGGGCTGGTCGGCGGCAAGGGCATTCCGGAGGCCGTCGCCGCACACCCCCGGGTCTTCGCCACCTTCACCGCCCCGTCGTTCGGCCCGGTGCACAACCGGCCCGCCTCCGGCCGTTGCAGGTGCGGCACCGTGCACGCCCCCGACGATGCCCTACTCGGTTCGCCGCTCGCTCCCGAGACGTACGACTACGAAGCCGCCGTGTTGTGGAACGCCCACGCCGGCAAGCTCTGGGCCCGGTTCTCGATCTACCTCCGCCGGGAGGTTGCCAAGCGCGCGGGCCTGTCGCAGCGCGAGTTCCAGGAGCACGCCCGGGTGTCCTTCGGGAAGGTCGCCGAGTACCAGAAGCGCGGGGCGATCCACTTTCACGCGGTGATCCGCCTCGACGGCCCGGAAGGTGGCCACGAACCCCCGCCCGCGTGGGCCTCGGCCGAACTGCTCACCGACGCGATCCGGGCTGCTGCCGCCCGCACCGAGATCGCAGGGCCGATCGTCAATGGCCGTGCTCACCAGTTTAGTTGGGGGCGCCAACTCGACGTCCGCACCATCCGCAGCGCGGACTTCACCGGCCCGGTGCTGATCACGGAACGGGCGGTCGCGGCCTACATCGCCAAGTACGCCACCAAGGGCGCGGAGACCGCCACGGGCGCGCTCGACCGGCCTCTCCGGCTGCTCGCCGAAGTCGCCGGCCTGGAGATCCCCGAACACGCCCGCCGGCTGATCCGCACCTGCTGGACGCTCGGCGCCCGCCCGGAGCTAGAAGACCTCCGCCTCCGCGCCTGGGCTCACATGCTCGGCTTCCGCGGCCACTTCTCCACCAAGACCCGCCGCTACTCCACCACCCTCGGCGCCCTCCGTGACGCCCGCACCGCCTGGCGCCGCGCGCAGACCCTCCAACAGCTCCACGGGCCCAACGTCCCCGCCGAGGAGGAGACCACCCTCGTACTCGCGCACTGGGAGTTCGCCGGCCGGGGCCTCACCCGCGGCGAGTCCTGGTTGGCCGCCGCCGTGCAACCCGCACTCGGAACGGAAGGAGAGCCGACGAATGGCCGATGACGACCTGCTGACCGTGCCGGAGGTGATGGCCCGGCTCAAGCTCGGCCGCTCTGCGGTCTACGACCTGATCCGCTCCAAGCGGCTGCACTCGATCACGATCGGCAGGGCGCGCCGGATTCCCTACGGCGCCTACCGGGCCTTCGTCGCGTCGCGCTCCGAGGTGATCGGCTGATGGCGACCCGACGCAGCCGCGGAGACGGCGGCCTCCACTGGGACGAGAAGCGCCAACGCTGGATCGCCAGCGCGAGCCTCGGGTTCGACCCGGCCGGGAAGCGCATCGTCAAGCGGGGGAGCGGCCGGACCAAGACCGAGGCGAAGGCCAAGCTCAAGGAGATCCTGCGAGACCACGAGGACGGCCTTGCCATCGCGCCGACCAACTACACCGTGGGCAACGCGGTGAACGACTGGCTGACCTACGGCCTGGCAGGCCGCGACGCCGGGACCGTCGAGACCTGCACCACCCTCTGCCGCACCCACGTGATCCCGGCGCTGGGTGCCCGCAAGCTCCGCGACCTGGGCGCCGAAGACGTGGACCGCTGGCTGGCGGCCAAGAGCAAGGAGCTGAGCACCCGCACCCTCCAGGCGCTGCACTCCTGCCTCAACCGGGCGGTGAAGCGGGCGATGGCCCGGGACAAGGTGAAGCGCAACGTGGTGGAGCTCTGCACGGTGCCCACCGGCCGCCCTGGACGGCCCTCCAAGGCGCTGACGCTGGCTCAGGCGGAGGCGGTCCTCAAAGCGGCCGAGAAGACCGGCATGTACGCCTACATCGTGGTCTCGCTGCTGACCGGCGCCCGGACCGAGGAGCTGCGGGCGCTCACCTGGGACCACGCCTTCCTCAGAGGCACCCCGGCCGGCGTCCCGCCGCACATCGCGGTGTGGCGCTCCGTCCGGGCCGGAGGCGACACCAAGACCCGGAAGTCCCGGCGCACCCTCGCGCTGCCCGCCCGCTGCGTCGAAGCCCTGCTGGACCACTGGGTGAACCAGGGCTGGGACCGGCTCGCCGCCGGCGACGACTGGCAGGAGAACGGCCTCGTCTTCCACTCCGCCGTGGGCACCGAGCTGGACCCGTCGCACGTCCGCCGCGCCTTCCGGACGGCCATCGCCAAGGCGGAGGGGATCAACGCCGCCGACTGGACGCCCCGGGAGCTGCGGCACAGCTTCGTGTCGATCCTGTCCGACCAGGGTGTCCCGCTGGAGGAGATCTCCCGGCTGGTCGGCCACTCCAGTACCAGCGTCACGGAGGAGGTCTACCGGAAGCAGATCCGCCCGGTGATCCAGACCGGCGCGACCGTCATGGACGACGTCTTCGGACCCGCAGCAGAGGGGTAGTCACTCAGTTAGACCCGCACAACGAGGAAGGGCCCTGCCGGATCTCTCCGGCAGGGCCCTTGCCTGCTACTACGAAGTCGGGGTAGCGGGATTTGAACCCACGGCCTCTTCGTCCCGAACGAAGCGCGCTACCAAGCTGCGCTATACCCCGGTCCTGCTTTGTTGCCTTCCGTGTCCGGCGCAACGAGTAGAACTCTACAGGAGGTGGGGCCAGAGACGAAATCCGGTTTAGGGGCTGGTCAGCGTGGGGCGGGGGTGAGGGTGAGGAGGGTGGCTTCGGGGGGGCAGGCGAAGCGGACGGGGGTGTAGCGGTTGGTGCCGCAGCCGGCGGAGACGTGGAGGTAGGAGCGGTGGTGGGGGGTGGTGTGGGTGGAGAGGCCCTTGACGCGGTTGGTGTCGAGGTCGCAGTTGGTGACGAGGGCGCCGTAGAAGGGGATGCAGAGCTGGCCGCCGTGGGTGTGGCCGGCCAGGATCAGGGGGTAGCCGTCGGCGGTGAAGGCGTCGAGGGTGCGGAGGTAGGGGGCGTGGACGACGGCGAGGGAGAGGTCGGCGTCGGGGGAGGGGCCGCCGGCGACGGCGGAGTAGTCGTCGTGGCGGATGTGCGGGTCGTCGAGGCCGGCGAACTCGAGGTCGAGGCCGGCGACGGTGAGGCGGCCGCGGGCGTTGTTGAGGTTGAGCCAGTCGGCCTGGTCGAAGCCGTCGCGGAGCTTCTGCCAGGGGTTGTGGACGGCGCCGGTGACGCCGCGGCGGCCGGTGCCGTCGGGGTTGTTGAGGCCGTGGACGCCGCTGCGCAGGGCCTTGAGGTAGCGGGTGGGGCTCTTGCGGGCCGGGCCGTAGTAGTCGTTGGAGCCGAAGACGTAGACGCCGGGGAAGTCCATCAGCGGGCCGAGGGCGTCCAGGGTGGCGGGGACGCCGAGCGGGTCGGAGAGGTTGTCCCCGGTGTTGACGACCAGGTCGGGGCGGAGCCCGGCGAGGCTCTTCAGCCAGCGCTGCTTCTTGTCCTGGCCGTTGACCATGTGGATGTCGGAGACCTGGAGGATCCGGACCGGCCGGGCGCCGGCGGGCAGGATCGGGACCTCGACGCGGCGCAGGCGGAACGAGCGGACCTCGTACCCGGCGGCGTAGACGAGACAGGCGGCGCCGGTGGCGGCGATGCCGAGCGGGACGGAGTACAGCGGTCGCATCGGTCCATGGTCGCAGACGGTCCGGCCGGCCCGGCGGGCGCCCGGGGGACGGGGAGGGTGATGGGCCGTCAGGACCGGGCGGCGGGTGAACGGGGCGGCGGCGGGGCGGGGCAGGGGCCAGAACCGGCGGCACGACGACGGTCAAGCGATGCCCGGATACGTGGACGCGCTTCGGAATGCGTCGACCGGGAGCGTCAGGTCCGGTCGGACCCATGGCCCTGTCGTATGGGCCTGTCCGTGCGGGCCGACCTTGGCCGCACCGTCCTCCAGCAGACGATCCCGGTCGACGCCAGGTTCCTGTCGCCGACGTGCGGACGAGGCGACGGGGTGTTCGTAGACTGCGGCGATGGTGTCCAACGATGTTCAGCCCGTGCTGCGGATTCGAGCGCCGGAAGCCGGAACCGAGTGCGAAACTCTGACAGGACTGCTTGATTTCCTCCGCGCCACGGTCATCAACAAGGTCGCCGGCCTCAGCGACGAGCAAGCATTCGCTCAGCCCGTTCCGCCGTCCACCCTGACGCCCGCCGGTGTTGTCAAACACCTCGCCGGCACCGAACGGTTCTGGTTCAGCATCGACTTCGCCGACCAGGACCTCGCCTGGCCGTGGACCGACGAGGACCCGCACGGGAACTTCCGCCTCACCACGGAGGACACTCTCGCGCAGATCGTGGCGGACTACACCGAGGAGTGCGAGCGTTCCCGGCAGGTCGTCGCCGACGCCGTGCTGGACGACGTCGCTCGCGGGCCCGGTATGACGTTCTCGCTGCGGTACGCCCTGGCGCACATGATCGAGGAGACCGCGCGTCACTGCGGTCACCTCGACCTCCTCCGCGAAAGCATCGACGGAGTCATCGGCGAGTAGAGCCGGCCGAACCCATCGGCGATCGGGACCCCGACGCGGCGCAGGCGGAACGAGCGGACCTCGTACCCGGCGGCGTGGACGAGACAGGCGGCGCCGGTGGCGGCGGTGCCGCGCGGGACGGAGCACAGCGGTCGCACCGGTCCGTGGCCGCAGAAGGGCGGGGGACTCGAACACGGACCCGGGGACGGGAAGGACGGGAAGGGCGGGGAGGGCGGGGAGGACGGACGGAGCTGGCGGAGCGCCGGTCGGGGCCGCGGCGGGGTCGGGCGTAAAGGAGCGGCGGCGGGGCGGGGCAGGTGCCAGAATCGGCGGCATGAAGACGCTCAAGGAGCAGCTGCAGGAGGACCTCACGGCTGCGATCAAGGCCCGGGACGAGCTGCGCTCGTCCACCCTCCGGCTGACGCTGTCGGCGGTCACCAGCGCGGAGGTGGCGGGCGACGCGAAGCGCGCGCTGTCCGACGACGAGGTGCTGCAGGTGATCGGCCGGGAGGCGAAGAAGCGCCGGGAGGCGGCGGCCGCCTTCGAGGGTGCGGGCCGGGCCGAGCAGGCGGCCCGGGAGCGGGCCGAGGGCGAGGTGCTGGCGGAGTTCCTGCCGAAGCAGCTGACGGACGCCGAGCTGGCGTCGATCGTCGCCGCCGCGGTCGCCGAGTCCGGGGCGAGCGGCCCGCAGGGCATGGGGGCCGTGATGAAGCTGGTGCGTCCGCAGGTGGAGGGCAAGGCGGAGGGCGGCCGGGTCGCCGCCGCGGTGAAGGCCGCCCTGGCGGGCTGACGGCCGACGGCCGACGGCCAACGGCCGGCGGCCAGAGATCGGCGGCCGGCGGCCGGTAGCGACGAC
>NZ_JBHUWH010000010.1:0-46656 GCF_042670125.1 Kitasatospora sp. NPDC057198
TCCCCATCATCACCCTCGACGCCCGGCGCCGCGACAGCGCCAAGAGCGCCCTCATCACCCTCGTCGAACACGCCCTGCTCGCCCGACTGCGGTGACGGAGCCCCCGAAGGGGTAATGGACACGCCAGAAGGGGGCGTGCGGAGCCTTCCGCACGCCCCCTGGGCACTTCCGCGCACCGACCGCCGCTACGGCCGCTGATCGGCCCTCAGCAGCCCGTAGGTGTACGCGTCCTCCAGCGCCACCCAGGACGCGGCGATCACGTTGTCCGCGACGCCGACCGTCGACCAGGTCGCGGTGCCGTCGGTGGACTCGATCAGCACCCGGGTCTTCGAGCCGGTGCCGTGCTGGCCCTCCAGGATCCGGACCTTGTAGTCCACCAGCTCCAGCTTCGCCAGCGCCGGGTAGATCGGCTCCAGCGCCGTCCGCAGCGCCTTGTCCAGCGCGTCCACCGGGCCGTTGCCCTCGCCGGTGGCGACCTTGCGCTCGCCCCTCGCCCACAGCTTCACGGTCGCCTCGTTGCCCGCGAAGCCCTTCGGGCCCTGCTCGCTGATGGTCCGCCAGGACTCCAGCTCGAAGAACCGCAGCTTCTCGCCGCCGTTCACCTCGTCGCGCAGCAGCAGCTCGAACGAGGCGTCCGCCGCCTCGTAGGTGTAGCCGAGGTTCTCCTGCTCCTTCACCCGGGCCACCACCCGGCCCGCCAGGTCGCGGTCGCTGGACAGGTCGTAGCCCAGCTCCTTGCCCTTCAGCTCGATCGAGGCCCGGCCGGCCATGTCGGACACCAGCATCCGCATGGTGTTGCCGACCAGCTCCGGGTCGATGTGCTGGTACAGGTCCGGGTCGACCTTGATCGCGGAGGCGTGCAGGCCGGCCTTGTGCGCGAACGCCGAGAAGCCCACGTACGGCTGGTGGGTGGACGGCGTCAGGTTCACCACCTCGGCGATGGCGTGCGAGATCCGGGTCATCTCGGCCAGCGCCCCGGCCGGGAGCACCCGGCGGTCGTACTTGAGCTCCAGCGCCGCCGCGACCGGGAACAGGTTGGCGTTGCCGACCCGCTCGCCGTAGCCGTTGGCGGTGCACTGCACGTGGGTGGCGCCGGCGTCCACGGCGGCGAGCGTGTTGGCGACCGCGCAGCCGGTGTCGTCCTGGGCGTGCATGCCGATCCGGGCGCCGGTCTCGGCGAGCACGGTGGCGACGGTCTCGCGCACCCCGGACGGCAGCATGCCGCCGTTGGTGTCGCACAGCACCACCACGTCCGCGCCCGCCTCGTGCGCGGTGCGCACCACGGCCAGGGCGTACTCCGGGTTGGCCTTGTAGCCGTCGAAGAAGTGCTCGCAGTCGATGAACACCCGGCGGCCCTGGGCGCGCAGGTACTCCACGCTGTCCCGGACCATCTCCAGGTTCTCCTCCAGCGTGGTGCGCAGCGCCAGCTCCACGTGCCGGTCGTGCGCCTTCGCCACCAGCGTCACCACCGGCGCGCCGGAGGCGACCAGCGCGGCCAGCTGCGGGTCCTCGGCGGCCTTCCCGCCGGCCCGGCGGGTGGCGCCGAAGGCCACCAGCTGGGCGTTGGCGAACTCCAGCTCGGCCTGGGCGCGGGCGAAGAACTCGGTGTCCCGGGGGTTGGCGCCGGGCCAGCCGCCCTCGATGAAGCCGACCCCGAACTCGTCCAGGTGGCGGGCGATCGCCAGCTTGTCGGCCACCGTGAGGTTGATGCCCTCGCGCTGGGCGCCGTCGCGGAGCGTGGTGTCGAAGACGTGGAAGGCGTCGCTGGGACGGCCGTTGGCCTCGGTCATGGCCCTGGGTTCTCCGTTCGGTGGAGGTACTGCTGCTGCCGGGATCGGAATCCGGCTCCACTGTCCAGCATCCCGCGCGCGTCCCCGGTGTCTCCGTCCCCTTGTGGGGGCCCGGTGCCGGTCCGGGGGCAAAACAAAAGACCCCTCGCGGGTGCGAGAGGTCTGCGCGCGGGTCTGGACGCTGGTGGTCGCTCCGCGGTCAGGGTGTTGCCGTGGAAGCGGTCACTGCGGACCGGCGCGCCTGCTGCTAATAATCAGCGAAAGCGAGGACACCCTCGCAGTCTTGCACACCCCCCGCCGGACGGGAGGGACGTCTCGCGATCCGGGACGGGTCAGGAGAGCCCGTCCGTCGCCAGCTCGAACCCGAACGGCTTCGGCAGCGGCAGCGGGTCGCCGAACGGGACGGAGGTGGTCGCGGTGTACTCGCCGCCTTCCGGGTGGCTGTGCAGCACGACCTGTCCGGCCTTCCGGTCCACCAGGAGGTACAGCGGAATCCCTGCTGCGGCGTAGCCCTTCCGCTTGTCCCAGCGGTCCTTGGCGGGATTGCTGGAGGTGACCTCCAGGACCATCAGGAGCCGGTCCGGCTTCATCCATGAGGGCTGACCGTCGAACGCTCCCTCGTCGGCGAACGTCCCGTCGGGGATGAACCTGCCGCCGGGGACGATCAGCCCCTTGTTGCCGGCGAACGTGATATCCGCGTCGCACAGCCGGAACACCTGGCGGACGATCCGACCGATGGCCCCCTCGTGGTCACCGTCTGGCGGTGGCGTCACGATGATCTCCCCCTCCACAAGCTCGGCCTTGAACCCCTCCGGGGTGTTCAGGGTGAGGAAGGCGTCCAGGAGGACATCCTCCGGGCTGCGGTAGACATCGGCGTCGTACATCTCGGCGGTCATGGTCCCTCCCTCCTATCCGAGTCGTTCAACGAGCGAGCGTTTCCGAGGCTACCGGCCCCGGGCATTCCGCCGTGGAATGCCCGGACCGGTGGCAGTGCCTCAGGCGATGGTGTGCATCCAGCCGTGGGTGTCGGGGGCCTGGCCGCCCTGGATGGCGAGCAGGGCCTCGCGGAGCTTCATGGTGACGGGGCCGGGCTCGCCGGTGCCGACGGTCCAGTCGGCGGTGGCGGACTTGACGTGGCCGACGGGGGTGATGACCGCGGCGGTGCCGCAGGCGAAGACCTCGGTGATGGTGCCGTCCGCGTTGCCCTGCTTCCACTCGTCGGTGGAGATCCGGCGCTCCTCGGTCGCGTGGCCGAGGTCGGCGGCGAGGGTGAGCAGGGAGGAGCGGGTGATGCCGGGGAGCAGGGCGCCGGAGAGCTCGGGGGTGACGACGGTGGCGTTCTCGCCCTCGCCGAGGACGAAGTAGAGGTTCATGCCGCCCATCTCCTCGACCCACTTGTGCTCGGCGGCGTCGAGCCAGACCACCTGGTCGCAGCCCTTGGCGGCGGCCTCGGCCTGGGCGACCAGCGAGGCGGCGTAGTTGCCGGCGCACTTGGCGGCGCCGGTGCCGCCGGGCGCGGCGCGGACGTAGTCCTCGGAGAGCCAGACCGAGACCGGCTTGACGCCGCCGGAGAAGTAGGCGCCGGCCGGCGAGGCGATGATCATGAAGACGTAGGAGTTGGCGGGGCGCACGCCCAGGCCGACCTCGGTGGCGAACATGAAGGGCCGCAGGTAGAGGCTCTGCTCGGGCTGGCTGGGCACCCAGGCGCGGTCCTGCTGGACGAGCAGCTCGACCGCCTCGACGAAGGTCTCGACCGGCAGCTCGGGCATCGCCAGCCGGCGGGCGGACGCCTGGAAGCGGGCCGCGTTGGCCTCGGGGCGGAAGGTCGCGATCGAGCCGTCGGCCTGCCGGTACGCCTTGAGGCCCTCGAAGATCGACTGGCCGTAGTGCAGCGTCATGTTGGCCGGGTCGATCTCCAGCGGCGCGTACGGCGTCAGCTGGGCGTCGTGCCAGCCCAGGCCCTCGGTCCAGCGGATGGTCACCATGTGGTCGGTGAAGACGCGGCCGAAACCGGGGTTGGCCAGTCGGGCCTCGCGCTCCTGGTCGGACAGCGGGTGCGCGGAGGGCTTGAGGTCGAACGTGATGGGCGCCTGGGTGGGCGTGCTCATGGCTGTCTGTCCTTCACCGTGGGGTTGGGCTGGGCCTTCACCGTCGGGCGGGGGAAACGCATGACGGCACGGCCCACTGTCGATACTCGCATCCAGAGGGCCGTGCCGAACAGCCGGGAGGCTGTTGTCCGCTGTGAACCGGCCCACCGGCCGGAGGTTGTCGTCCGGCCGGTCAGCCGGATACTCGGGCGGCGAGCGCGTCGCCGACCTCGGAGGTGGAGCGGGCGCCGGAACGCTCGGTGAGGTCCGCGGCGACCGCGGCCTCGACCGCGGCGGCCTCGGCGGGGAAGCCGAGGTGCTCCAGCAGCATCGCGACGGACAGCACGGTGGCGGTCGGGTCGGCCTTGCCCTGGCCGGCGATGTCCGGGGCGGAGCCGTGCACCGGCTCGAACATCGACGGGAAGTCGCCGCTCGGGTTGATGTTGCCGGACGCGGCCAGGCCGATGCCGCCGGTGACGGCCGCGGCGAGGTCGGTCAGGATGTCGCCGAACAGGTTGTCGGTGACGATCACGTCGAAGCGCTCGGGCTGGGTGACGAAGAAGATCGTCGCCGCGTCGACGTGCAGGTAGTCGGTGGTGACCTCGGGGAACTCCCGGCCGACCTGCTCGAAGATCCGGGTCCACAGGTGGCCGGCGTGCACCAGCACGTTGTTCTTGTGGACGAGGGTGAGCTTCTTGCGCGGGCGGGCCTGGGCGCGGCGGTAGGCGTCCCGGACGACCCGCTCGATGCCGAACGCGGTGTTCAGCGAGACCTCGGTGGCGACCTCCTGCGGGGTGCCGGTGCGCAGCGTGCCGCCGTTGCCGACGTACGGGCCCTCGGTGCCCTCGCGGACCACCACGAAGTCGATCTGCGGGTCACCGGCGAGCGGCGACTTCACGTTCGGGAAGAGCTTGCCCGGACGCAGGTTGATGTGGTGGTCGAAGGCGAAGCGCAGCTTGAGCAGCAGCCCGCGCTCCAGCACGCCGGAGGGCACGCTCGGGTCGCCGATGGCGCCGAGCAGGATCGCGTCCTGGCCCTTGAGCTCCTCCAGCACCGCGTCCGGGAGGGTCTCCCCGGTGCGGTGGTACAGCCGTGCACCGAGGTCGTACTCGGTGGTCTCCAGCTTGGTGTCGGAGGGCAGGGCGGCGCGGAGCACCTTGAGGCCCTCGGCCACGACCTCCTGGCCGATGCCGTCACCCGGGATCACTGCGAGACGAATGGTGCGAGACATACTCGGACAGTACAACCGTCCCACGGCCTGGGCACGGACCGTCCACGATCCGGACGCGGTGTCAGAGCAGCTCGACCTCGACCGGGAACGGCACATCGAGCTTGAGGACGCCGTGATGGATTCCCGCCACCCCATAGCCCTTGGTCGCCGGGTCCAACTCGTAGACGTAGACCACGGGGCGGCCGTTGTCGCTCTCCACCCGCCAAAAGTGCCGGATGCCCGCGGCGGCGTACTTCCTCGGTTTGGTCTCCCGGTCTCGTTCCTCCGACTCCTCCGAGACCACCTCGACCGCCAGCATGACGTCGTCCGGTTCGCAGTACGTCTGCTTCGGGCCGGTGACGCCCTGCTGGTTCACCACCATCAGGTCGGGCTCGGGACGATTGCGCCGGTTGAGCTTGACATTCATCTCCCTCCACACCTCCCACCCGGCCGGAGCCGCGTCCGCCAGCGCCCTTTCGAGGAGACGGAGCGTACGCATGTGGAACAGCGTCTGCGGACTCACGAAGATCAGGCTCCCGTCGATCAACTCCGTGTGCGGCGGGAGGTCCGGCAACCGGTCCAGGTCGTCGGCGGTGTAGCCGCCCACGGGCGGGCGGAGCCAGTCCGGGTACGGGTCCTGGTCGACGCTCATCAGTGCTCCCATGGTGGGGACTCTGGCCTGTCCGACCAGGCTACCGGGCCCCTTCCCGCCCGGGGCCACCCTTCGGGGTGAGCAGCTGGATTCGGTTGCCGACCGGGTTGAGGTGGTGGATCAGCAGGGCTTTCGAGAGCGGGGTGTGCAGGACCTGGCCGGGGTGAACGGGGACGAGGACGGGGGTGGGTCGGGCCGGGTCGAACGGGAAGGGGCCGAGGGTGTCGAGCGCGTCGGCCGGGTCCTCGGAGGCGCCGGTCCACACCGTGTAGCGGGGGCGGGTGAGCGGCGGCAGGGCCGCGAGGCGGACGGGCAGCAGCAGGGTGTCGGAGTCGAGCAGCGCGGTGTCGGTGTCGCCCCAGCGGCCGTTGAGCGGCTGGACGTCGAGTTCGGCGCCGGTGCGGGCGTCCAGGGTGCGGGCGACCAGCACGTCGCTGCCCTTGAGGCGGTCGGCGACCACGGTGGCGTCGGGGGTGCCGTCGCCGTCGGCGTCGATCGAGGCGCGCACGCCGAGGGCGCCGGCCGGGGTGGCGGCGGGGGCCCACAGCACGGCGGCCAGGTAGAGCGTGCCGTGGCCGTCGACGGCGGCGGCCGCGTGGTGGAGGTCGGCGGCGCGTTCGGCGGGGTCGTCGACGCAGGTCTCGGCGTCGTCGGCGGGGCAGTCGGGCCAGCGCGGCCCTTCGCCGCCCGGCTGGAGGGCGGTGAGCAGGCCGGGGCGGGGGCCGCCGGAGACGGCGAAGGTGGCGGCGGTGCCGAGCGCGGTGGTGGCGGAGGCGGCGCGCGGGGCGGCGAACAGCGGGACGCGCAGCGGCGGGAGGGCGGTGTCCTCGGGGGTGAGGGTGAGCCGGCCGGAGAGTTCGCCGCGGTAGCTGCGGGCGTGTCCGGCCTGCCGCAGGTCGAGGGTGGGGTCGGGGGCGCGGCCGAGGTCGGCGCCGAGCCGGAGGGTGACGGTGACGGTGGCGCTGCCGTGCGGCGGCAGGTCGACCCGGGCGGGCGAGACCTCGAAGCCGGCGCCGGGCAGCGCGGTGGCGGGCGCGTAGCCGGTGGTGTAGGTCAGCGGCCGGTCGCCGAGGTTGCGGACGGTGACCTCGCGGGTGGCGGTGGTCGCGCCGGCGGCCTCGACCACGCCGAAGGAGACGCCGACCGCGCCGTCCACCTGGGTGCCGTACGCCAGCACGGGGGTGCGGACGGCGGCGTCGGCGCGGACCCGGCCGCTGCCGGTGCGCTCGGGGCCGTACACCGGGCCGGTGCGGCCGTCGTGCGCGTAGGTGTCGGTGGCGGTGTCCATCAGCGCGGCCTTGACCTCGGCGGCGTCGTAGTCGGGGTGCGCGGAGCGGACCAGGGCGGCCAGGCCGGACAGGTGCGGGGTGGCCATCGAGGTGCCGTCCTCGCGCATGCCGCCGGTGCCGGTGCCGGCCTTGGCGGACCAGATGGTCTCGCCGGGGGCGGCCAGGTCGGGCTTGACGACGCCGTCGACGCCGATGCCGCGGGAGGTGAAGGAGGCGAGGGTGTCGATGCGCTGCGGCTGGTCCTGCGGGACGGCGCCGTGCAGCGGGTTGCCGGGGGCGGCCAGCCGGACGGTGACCGGGCCGCCGCCGAGCGCCGCCAGCAGCCGCTCGCCGTCGGCGCGGGCCAGGATCGCGGCGGGGATCCGGTCGTCCCCGGCGATCTCGCCGAGGTTGTCGCCGTCGGCGGCGTAGAGCGTGCCGACGGCTCCGGCGTCGGCGGCGTGGTCGGCGCGCGGGGCGGAGCCGCAGGCCCGGTCCGGGTCCTTGGTGGTCCAGCGCAGCACGGCGACCTTGCCGCGCAGCCGGTCGGCGTCGGCGGGCGTGAAGGGCTGGCAGCCGTCCGACTGGTCGGCGGGGACGGCGAGTTCGCCGCTGACCTCGGTGTCGGCCCAGTGGGTGTACTTGCTGCTCCAGTGCGCGGGGACGTTCCCGGCCAGGTCCGCGGGGGCGAGGACGGTGATGCCGTCGGCGTCGCCGTGCTCGTCGACCGAGGCGGCGGCGGTGAGCACGCGGGCGGCGGTGCCGGGGCTGCCGCCGACGCCGTACACGTCGCCCTCGTTGCCGGAGGCGGCGACCACCACGGTGCCGAGCGCGGCGAGCCGGTCGGCGGCCAGCGCGTCGGCGTCGCCGGGGCGGCCGTAGGGGCTGCCGAGCGAGAGGTTGACCACGTCGAGACGGTCGGAGAGGTCGCCGTCGCCGTTCGGGTCGGCGGCCAGGTCGAGGGCGGCGGCGAGCTGGTCGGTGGAGCCCTCGCAGCCGAACACCTTGATCGCGTAGAGCTGGGCGCCGGGGGCCGCGCCGGGGGCGACCGCGAAGCCGGCCGGGTCCAGGCCGGGGCGGTAGGGGCCGCGGTAGGGCTTGCCGTCGGCGGTGACGCCGTACCCGGCGGCGGTGCCGGCCACGTGGGTGCCGTGGCCGTTGGCGGCGCAGTCCAGCGGGTTGTCGTCGGGGTGCGGGTCGGGCTGGGGGTGGGCGGCGGCCGGGTCGGGGTCGTAGTCGTCGCCGACCAGGTCCTTGCCGCCGACCACCTTGGCGTTGGGGAACAGCCCGGCGGGCGCGGGCTTCGCGCCGTCCACCGCGTGGTACGCCCCGGGGGTGCCGGGGCCGCCGAAGTCGGCGTGGGTGTAGTCGATGCCGGAGTCGACGACGCCGATCCGGACGCCCTCGCCGGTGTGGCCCTCGGGGCCGTCCCAGACCTGCGGGGCGCCGGTGAGCGGCACCGAGTACCCGTTGGCGCGCCGCTTGAGCGCGACCGGGCGGACGGAGCGCACCCCGGGCAGGCCGGCCAGCCGCGGCAGTTCGGCGGCGGGCAGCCGCAGCGCCAGGCCGCTGACCAGGGTGCGGGTGCGGTAGAGCGGGCGGGCGTCGGGGACGGCGCGCCGCAGGGCGGCGGTGAGCGCGTCCAACGAGCGGTCGGCGGCGGCCCGTTGGCCGCTGCCCGCGCTCGCGGCGGCGCGCCGGGTCTGGTCGGGGGTGCGCAGTTCCCGGCGGGCGGTGTCCCGGGCGCGCTGCCAGGCGGTGGCGGCGGGCTCGGTGCCGAGCTCCAGGAACACGGTGGTGCTCGGGCCGCCGGCGGGCCGGTCGTCGGCCAGCGCGGGGGCGGCGGCCGGGGCGAGCAGGACGAGGGCGGCGAGGAGGCCGAGGGGGGTGCGCACGGCCCCAAGGTAGGAGCCGCCGGAGGGCCGGGGGCGGAGGTTCACCCCTGGGGTGACACGCCGTCACCCGTCCGGCCCAGCAGGGGCGTCGGTGTTCAGTCGCCGATCGGGGCGCCGTTGTCGCGGCGGTCGAGGGCGCGCTGCAGGGCGGCGGCGGTGCGGGGGTCGGCCGGGAGGGCGCGACGGCGGCGCGGGGCTGCGGCGCGGGCGGCGGCGGAGGTCGTGGTGGCGGCGGGGGCGGTGGTGCGGTCTGCGACGAACGGCATACCGGGCTCCTTGGTGCGGGGGCGCAGCGGCGCGCGGAAGGGCTTGAGGGGGTACGCCGAGCAGGGATCGCCTGCCGCACCGCGTACGGGCCCACGGGCCACGCTCCCCGTAGTTGCGGGGGTGGCTCACCGTAGGACTACTCCACGGTACGACGCGGAGGCCGCGAGGTCAGCAGATTTACTTGGATTTCCTAGTATCTGAGACGGGGATCGCTCCGGGGCATGCGAACGGCCCTTCCGCCTCAAGGTCGGAAGGGCCGTTCGGAGGTGCTGCGGGGCGTCAGCCCAGGTTGACCGAGCGGGCGAACTTGGCGCCGATGGCGGCGGCGATCTCGGCCAGGACCTCCTGGGAGACCTCGCTGTCCACGGTGATCGAGGCCAGCGCGTTGTCGCCGTCCCGGGCGACCTGCATGCCCGCGATGTTGATGCCCGCGTCGCCGAGGATCCGGCCGAGGGTGCCGACCACGCCGGGGCGGTCCTCGTAGTGGAAGAACGCCATGTGGTCGGTGAGCGCCACGTCCACGTCGAAGCCGTCCACGCCGACGATCTTCTGGGTCTGCTTCGGGCCGGAGAGCGTGCCGGAGATCGACACCTCGCCGCCGCCGGCCAGCGTGCCGCGGACGGTGATCACGTTGCGGTGCTCGGGCGACTCGCTGGAGGTGGTCAGCCGCACCTCGACGCCGCGCTCCTGGGCGAACAGCGGGGCGTTGACGTAGGACACCGTCTCGGCCACCACGTCCTCGAACACGCCCTTCAGGGCGGACAGTTCGAGCACCTTCACGTCGTGCTGGGTGATCTCGCCGCGGACCTCGACGTCCAGGCGGACGGCGACCTCGCCGGCCAGCGCGGTGAAGATCCGGCCGAGCTTCTCGGCCAGCGGCAGGCCCGGCCGCACGTCCTCGGCGATCACGCCGCCCTGGACGTTGACCGCGTCCGGCACCAGCTCGCCGGCCAGCGCCAGGCGCACCGACTTGGCGACCGCGATGCCGGCCTTCTCCTGCGCCTCGTCGGTGGAGGCGCCCAGGTGCGGGGTGGCGACCACGTTGTCGAAGGCGAACAGCGGGGAGTCGGTGCACGGCTCCTTCGCGTACACGTCCAGGCCGGCGCCGGCCACCCGGCCCTCCTGGAGCGCCCGGACGAGCGCCTCCTCGTCGACGATGCCGCCGCGGGCGGCGTTGACGATCCGCACGGTCGGCTTGACCTTGTGCAGCGCCTCGTCGCCGATCAGGCCGATGGTCTCCGGGGTCTTCGGGAGGTGGACGGTGATGAAGTCCGAGACCTCCAGCAACTCCTCCAGGGAGAGCAGCTTGACGCCCATCTGGGCCGCGCGGGCGGCCTGGATGTAGGGGTCGTAGGCGACGATCTTCATGCCGAACGCGGACATCCGCTGCGCGACCAGCACGCCGATCCGGCCGAGGCCGACCACGCCGAGGACCTTCTCGCTGAGCTCGACGCCGGTGTACTTGTTGCGCTTCCACTCGCCGCCCTTGAGCGCGGCGTTGGCGGGCGCGATGTTGCGGGCGACCGAGATCAGCAGGCCGCAGGCCAGCTCGGCGGCGGTGACGATGTTCGAGGTCGGCGCGTTGACGACCATCACGCCGGCCTTGGTGGAGGCGGCCACGTCCACGTTGTCCAGGCCGACGCCGGCCCGGGCGACGACCTTGAGCTTCTTGGCGGCGGCCAGCGCCTCGGCGTCCACCTTGGTGGCGGAGCGGATCAGGACGGCGTCCACGTCGGCGATCGCGGTGAGCAGTTCGGCGCGGTCGGCGCCGTTGCAGTGCCGGATCTCGAAGTCGGGGCCCAGCGCGTCGACGGTGGCGGGCGACAGCTCTTCGGCGATCAGTACGACAGCGTTCTTGGGTGTCACAGTGCTCACGACAGTGTGTCCTTAACTGTCCGGTTCACCCCGCCGCACGGAGGTGGCGCGCACAGGGCGGGGGAAGGTGGCATGTCGCGTAGCTAGACGCACGACGCTGTGGGCCTGACGCGTGGTTCGGAGTCTATCGGCGGGGTGGTGCGGGGACTGCTCCCGTCCGGCGAAATCACCCGGACGGGAACAGCCTTGTTGTACAACCGCGACGGGGAGGCTCAGGCCTCCTGGTCGACCCAGCTCATCAGCTTGCGCAGCTTCTTGCCGGTGGTCTCCAGCAGGTGCTCGCTGTCCGCGTTCTTGTACTCGTTGTACTTCGGCAGACCGGCCTTGTACTCGGCGATCCAGGTGTTGGCGAAGGTGCCGTCCTGGATCTCGGCGAGGACCTTCTTCATCTCGGCCTTGGTGTCGGCGGTGATGATGCGGGGGCCGGTCACGTAGTCGCCCCACTCGGCGGTCTCGGAGACCGACCAGCGCATCTTCTCCAGGCCGCCCTCGTACATCAGGTCGACGATGAGCTTCAGCTCGTGCAGGCACTCGAAGTAGGCGATCTCGGGCTGGTAGCCCGCCTCGACCAGGGTCTCGAAGCCGGCCTTCACCAGGGCGGCGGTGCCGCCGCACAGGACGGCCTGCTCGCCGAACAGGTCGGTCTCGGTCTCCTCGGTGAAGGTGGTCTTGATGACGCCGGCCTTGGTGCCGCCGATGCCCTTGGCGTACGACAGCGCCAGGTCGAACGCCTTGCCGGTGGCGTCCTGCTCGACGGCCACGATGCACGGGACGCCGCGGCCCTCCTGGTACTGGCGGCGCACCAGGTGGCCGGGGCCCTTCGGGGCGACCATGCAGACGTCGACGTCGGCCGGCGGCTGGATGAAGCCGAAGCGGATGTTCAGGCCGTGGCCGAAGAACAGGGCGTCGCCCGCCTTCAGGTTCGGCTCGATGGCGTCCTTGTAGACGTCGGCCTGGATCGGGTCCGGAACCAGGATCATGATGACGTCGGCCTCGGCCGCGGCCTCGGACGGGGTGACCACGCGCAGGCCGGCCTCGGCGGCCGCGGCGCGGGACTTGGAGCCCTCCAGCAGGCCGACCCGGACGTCCACGCCCGAGTCGCGCAGCGACAGCGCGTGGGCGTGGCCCTGGCTGCCGTAGCCGATGACCGCGACCTTGCGGCCCTGGATGATGGACAGGTCGGCGTCGTCTTCGTAGAACAGCTCGGCCACGGGGGCACATCTCCTTGCGTGATGGTGATGCCGGGGTTCCTACCGTAGGCGCACCCGGCGGACTTCGATGGCAGTGCTCAGTTGGTAAGACGGTGGTGCCGCGCGGAGCGCGCCGTCCGAGGGTGGTGGTGGGCGACGGGAGGACAGCCGCGTCAGGCGGAGCGGTCCAGCGCGCGCAGCGAGCGGTCGGTGATGGAGCGGGCGCCGCGGCCGATCGCGACCAGGCCGGACTGCACCAACTCCTTGATGCCGTACGGCTCCAGCATCCGCAGCATGGCCTCCAGCTTGTCCGAGGAGCCGGTGGCCTCGATGGTCACCGCGTCGGGCGACACGTCGACGGTCTTGGCGCGGAACAGCTGGACGATCTCGGTGACCTGGGAGCGGCTCTCCGCGTCGGCCCGGACCTTGACCAGGACCAGCTCGCGCTGGACGGCCTGGGACTGGTCCAGCTCGACGATCTTGATCACGTTGACCAGCTTGTTGAGCTGCTTGGTGACCTGCTCCAGCGGCAGCTCCTCGACGTTGACCACGATGGTCATCCGGGAGATGTCGGGGTGCTCGGTCGGGCCGACCGCGAGCGAGTCGATGTTGAAGCCGCGGCGGGAGAACAGCGAGGCGATCCGGGCGAGCACGCCGGGCTTGTTCTCGACCAGGACGGACAGGGTGTGCTTGGACATGGTGGTCATCGCTTTCGGGTCCGGGAGTCCGTCAGTCCAGGTCGTCGCCGAAGTCGGGGCGCAGGCCCCGGGCGAACTGGATCTCGTCGTTGCTGGTGCCGGCGGCGACCATCGGCCAGACCATCGCGTCCTGGTGGACGATGAAGTCGATGACCACCGGGCGGTCGTTGATCTCCATCGCCTGCTTGATCACGTCGTCCAGGTCCTCGGGGCGCTCGCAGCGCAGGCCGACCGCGCCCATCGCCTCGGAGAGCAGCACGAAGTCCGGGATCCGGGTGCCCTGCGCGGGCGGCTCGACGCCGTCGTGGCCCGGACCCGAGTGCAGCACGGTGTTGGAGTAGCGCTGGTTGTAGAACAGGGTCTGCCACTGGCGGACCATGCCGAGCGAGCCGTTGTTGATGACCGCGACCTTGATCGGCAGGTTGTTCAGGGTGCAGGTGGTGAGTTCCTGGTTGGTCATCTGGAAGCAGCCGTCGCCGTCGATCGCCCAGACCGGGACGTCCGGCCTGCCGGCCTTGGCGCCCATCGCGGCGGGGACGGCGTAGCCCATCGTCCCGGCGCCGCCCGAGTTCAGCCAGGTGGCCGGCTTCTCGAACTGGATGAACTGGCTGGCCCACATCTGGTGCTGGCCGACGCCCGCGGCGTAGATCGCGTCCGGGCCGACCAGTTGGCCGATCCGCTCGATCACCTGCTGGGGCGAGAGCTGCCCGTCGGGGGCGGGCTCGTAGCCCAGCGGGTAGGTCTTCTTCCACTCGTTCAGCCGGGCCCACCAGTCGGTGTAGTCGCCGCGGTGCCCGGCGTCGAACTCGGCCTGGACGGCGACGATCAGGTCGGCCAGCACCTCGCGGGCGTCGCCGACGATCGGCACGTCGGCGGCGCGGTTCTTGCCGATCTCGGCGGGGTCGATGTCGGCGTGCACGACCTTGGCGTTCGGGGCGAAGGAGTCGAGCTTGCCGGTGACCCGGTCGTCGAAGCGGGCGCCGAGGGCGAACAGCAGGTCGCTCTTCTGCAGCGCGGTGACGGCGGGGACGGAGCCGTGCATGCCGGGCATGCCCAGGTGCTGCGGGTGGCTGTCGGGGAAGACGCCGATCGCCATCAGGGTGGTGATGACCGGGGCGCCGGTCAGCTCGGCCAGGATGCGCAGTTCGGCGCCCGCGTTGGCCTTGAGCACGCCGCCGCCGACGTACAGCACCGGGCGCTTGGCGTTCACCAGCAGCTTGGCGGCCTCGCGGATCTGCTTGGCGTGCGGCTTGGTGACCGGGCGGTAGCCGGGCAGCGCGGCCTCGACCGGCCAGCGGAAGACGGTCTGCGCCTGCAGCGCGTCCTTGGCGATGTCGACCAGGACCGGGCCGGGGCGGCCGGTGGCGGCGATGTGGAACGCCTCGGCGATGACCCGGGGGATCTCGGCCGGGTCGGTCACCAGGTAGTTGTGCTTGGTGATCGGCATGGTGATGCCGCAGATGTCCGCCTCCTGGAAGGCGTCCGTGCCGATCGCCTTGGAGGCGACCTGGCCGGTGATCGCGACGATCGGCACCGAGTCCATGTAGGCGTCGGCGATCGGGGTGACCAGGTTGGTGGCGCCGGGGCCGGAGGTGGCCATGCAGACGCCGACCCGGCCGGTGGCCTGCGCGTAGCCGGTCGCGGCGTGGCCGGCGCCCTGCTCGTGGCGGACCAGGATGTGGCGGACCTTGGTGGAGTCCATCAGCGGGTCGTACGCGGGGAGGATCGCACCACCGGGGATGCCGAACACCGTGTCGGCGCCCACGGCTTCGAGCGAGCGGATGAGCGACTGCGCGCCGGTCATGGTCTCGGTGGTCTGGGGACCCGGAGCGTGGGCGGCCGGGTGGTCCCCGCGGCGGGGGGTTGCGGCGTGCTCAGTCATCTGCCTGTCTCTTCTCGGGTTCTGCTCGGGGGGTTGCGGTCCGGGCGGCGAACGGTCCCGGCCGGTCTCCGGCTCTGCCTCAATCGTCCGGATTTCAGGTGGTCGAGGCCAGTTGTGGTGCGATGGCCCACCAGCATTCGTGCAACAAAAAACCCCTCGTGCCAAGGGCATGCGAGGGGGAGGCGCGTCGGGCTGGGTTCAGCCGACGCGCCCGCCAAGTACGAGAATTCGGGTGGTCATGGCATCGACCTTCCTCCCACGCAGTGGCGGGTGTCAAGCTGGTGGGACCGGCGTCTCACCATGCGGGCCGGCGCCCGGACCGCCCACGACGTGCCGTTGCGGCAGGTCGAGACCGGTGTGCGGCGGGCCCGGACGGACGGTGGCGGCCTCGGCCAGACCACCCGTTCGCGGGTCCGGGGTGCGCTGCGGCCGGCGGCCCGGACCGCCCTGCGGCTGGCGCGGCACCGGGTAGCCGCGGCGCAGCAGGGCGCGGCGCAGCCGCAGTTCGTCCAGCGGCCGGTCGAAGGCCAGGCCCTGGCCGCGCCGGCAGCCGAGCTCCTGGAGGACGGCGAGCTGCCGGGGGTGGTCGACGCCGTCGGCGCCGGTGACCAGCCCGAGGTCGCGGCCCAGGCGCAGTGCGTGGCCGGCCAGGGCGCGGGTGAGGGCGGAGTCGGCGATGTCCTGGACGAGGCTGCGGTCGAGCTTGAGGGCGTCGAACGGCAGCCGGGCGAGGGCGCCGAGCGAGCCGGCGCCGGCCCCGAACCCGGCGAGCGCGGTGGAGACGCCGAGGCGGCGCAGCGCGGCGAGCCGGCGGCCGAGTTCGTCGGCCAGCGCGTCCGGGCAGGTCCGGGCGACCTCGACGACCAGCAGTTCGGGCGGCAGCCCGGTGTCGCGCAGCGCGCCGGCCAGCGTCTCGTACATGCCGGGGGCGCAGATCCGTTCGGCGGCGAGCCGGACGGTGACCGGGACAGGCGGGGCGGCGGGGCCGTCGGCGCGGCGGCGGGCGGCGGCGCCGACGGCCTCGGTGAGCAGCCAGCGGGTGAAGCGGGTGGCGGCGTCGCCGGAGTCGGCGGTGCGCAGGAACTCGGCGGGGGTGAGCAGCAGTCCGCCGGCCGAGCGCCAGCGGGCCTGCGCCTCGACGCCGGTGAGCCGGCCGCCGGCGAGTTCGACCACGGGCTGGTGGAGCAGGGTGAAGGCGCCCTCCCGGACGGCGGCCCGCAGCCGCTCCTCGAGCTCGCCGCGGCGGTCGATCTCGGCCCGTATCGCCGGGGTGTAGAGCACCACCCGG
This sequence comes from Kitasatospora sp. NPDC057198, assembly GCF_042670125.1. Lineage (NCBI taxonomy): Bacteria > Bacillati > Actinomycetota > Actinomycetes > Kitasatosporales > Streptomycetaceae > Kitasatospora > Kitasatospora sp. NPDC057198. The sequence continues at coordinate 16,103 of NZ_JBHUWH010000010.1, forward strand.
CCCTTGCCGCGGGACTTCGCCTGGTACATCGCCAGGTCGGCGTCGCGCAGCAGTTCGTCGGCGGCGGCCCCGGCGGCGTCCCGGTCGGGGCCGGATCCGGCGGGAGCGGGCCCGGCGGGGGCGGGTTCGGCCGGTCCGGGCCCGGCGGGGGCGGGTTCGGGCACCGGCGGCGGGGTGTCGGGGCCGAAGGCGATGCCGATGGAGGCGGCGACGCCGAGTTCGGCGCCGCCGATCCAGTACGGCTCGGAGAGCGCGCCGCGGATCCGCTCGGCCAGGTCGCGGACCTGCGGGTGGCCGAGCCGGCCGCGCACCAGGACGGCGAACTCGTCGCCGCCGAACCGGGCCACGGTGTCCTCGCTGCGGACGGCGGCCTGCAGCCGGCGGGCGGCCTGCACCAGCAGTTCGTCGCCGACCTGGTGCCCGGCGGTGTCGTTGACGGCCTTGAAGCCGTCCAGGTCGAGGAAGAGCACGGCGACGGCGGTGCCGGCCGGGCCCTGCGCGGAGAGCGCGGCCCGGACGCGGTGGGCGAAGAGGGCGCGGTTGGGCAGGTCGGTGAGCGGGTCGTGGAACGCGTTGTGCTGCAACTGGGCCTGCAGGCGGACGCGTTCGGTGATGTCCCGGCTGTTGAGGATCAGGCCGTCGCGGTAGGGGTTGACGGTGGATTCCACGTGCAGCCACTCCCCCTCGCCGGAGCGGATCCGGCACTCGACCCGGGCGGAGGGCTCGCCGTTGCTGAACCGGGCGCCCCGGGTGCGGGCCAGGATCCGGCGGACCTCGGCCAGCACCCGGTCGACGTCCTCGGGGTGGACCAGGTTGAGCAGGTTGCCGCCGACCAGGTCCTCCGGGTCCCGGTTGTAGACCCGCAGGGCGGCGGGGCTGACGTAGGACAGCGCCCCGGACGGCCCGGCGATCATGATGACGTCGCTGGAGCCCTGCACCAGGGAGCGGAAGTGCGCCTCCTTGGTGGCGAGTTCCTGGGCCAGCGAGAGGTTGTCCAGCAGCATCACGCCCTGCCGGACGATCAGCGCCAGGCCCACCGTGCTGGCGGCGGCCAGCATCACCCGGTCCAGCGGGCGGCCGCCGAGCGCGTTGTAGAGGATGCCGGCGGTGCAGACCGCGGCGGCCGCGTACGGGGTGAGCGCGCTGAAGGTGGAGGCCACCCGGCGGCGAGGCGAGCCCTGCGCGGAGGGGTGCTCGCGGGACGGGCGGCGGGAGGGCTGCCAGGGGGCCCAGGCGAGCAGCAGCGAGCCGGCGAACCAGCCCGCGTCCAGCAGTTCGCCGGAGTGGTAGTCGCTGTGGAACTGCGGGGTGGTGAACAGCGCGTCGCAGACCACGGTCAGCGCCAGGCCGATCATCGCGGTGTGCACGGCCGTCCGGTTGCCGTCCCGGCCGCGGAAGCGCAGCCCGACCACCAGGCTGACCAGCAGGATGTCCAGCACCGGGTAGCCGAGGGCGAGGGCCAGCTTCAGCGGGTCGTCGCCGTCGCCGGCCGCGACCCGGCCCAGCGCCAGGCTCCAGCTGAGCGTGAAGAGCGAGCCGGCCACCAGCCAGCCGTCCAGCAGCAGGCAGAGCCAGCCCGCCGGGGTGTGCGGGCGCTGGGCCAGCACCAGCAGGCCGGTGATGGCCAGCGGGGCGAACAGCAGGAAGGCGTAGTCGGCGAAGGAGTCCGGGGGCAGCGGCTGCCGGAGCACCACCTCGTACCAGCCCCAGGCGCCGTTGCCGAAGGCGACCATGGCCGAGGAGAGGCCGAACAGCAGCCAGGCCGGGCGGGTGTGGCCGCCCACCGCGATGCCGTGCGCCAGACAGGACAGGGCGGCCGCGAGGGCCGCCCCGGCGAGACCGAAGTCCCCCATCACCAGCGCGAGTTCACTGGACCCCCAGCCGACGGCGGCGCCCGCGGCGTACCCGGCGCAGAGCACCGCGAGCAGGACGGCGGCGGCCCGGCGGAACGGGGCTCGGGCAGGCGGCACCGACTCGGTGGAGTTCAATCGACATCTCCCCCTCCGGCCAGCGGCCGTACCGGTCTTCCCGCTTCGGACCCTACACCAATGCCGTCACGCACTGGCACGCTCTCTCAACTTAGAGTAATGAACCGCAGGTGGCGCGAAGCGGGTTGCCGGCGGGATCGCCCGTTCGGCTCAGGCCGGAGTGCGGCGCCGCCCGGCGGGCCTTGTGCGGCGCGGGGCCCGCGGCTAAATTGAACACTGACCAATTGGTCACCGTTCAATTTTCGGGGGAGTCATCGCCATGGCCGTCGCACGGAACACCGCACCCGGGCCCTCGGGCCCGCCGACCACCGCCGCCCGGCCGGGCCGGCGCATGGTCTGGGCCCTGGTCGGCGTGGTCCTCACCTCCTTCCTGAGCGCCCTCGACCAGACCGTCACCGCGGTCTCGGTGTTCCCGATCGCCCACGACCTGGACCCGGTGAACGGCGTCGGCCTGATGTCCTGGGTGATCGGGGCCTACATGCTGGGCTCCACCGCGACCCAGCCGCTGTACGGCCGGATCGCCGACATCTACGGCGCCAAGCGGGTCTTCCTGGCCTCCGCCTTCGCCTTCCTGATCGCCTCCGGGCTGTGCGGCGCCGCGCAGAGCATGGGGCAGCTGATCGCCTTCCGGGCCCTGCAGGGCATCGGCGCGGGCGGCCTGTACAGCGTGTCGCTGATCCTGATGGCCCGTTCGGTGGCGCCCAAGGACCGGGCGAAGTTCCAGGGCATCGCGGGCATCGTGATCCTGCTCGCCACCATCGCCGGCCCGCTGATCGGCGGCTTCCTGACCGGCGACCACACGGTGCTCGGCCTGCACACCTCGTGGCGCTGGATCTTCTACGTCAACCTGCCGATCGGCGCCGTCGGCATCACCATGGTCGTCACCCTGCTGAAGCTGCCGCACGAGCAGCGCTCGCACCGGGTCGACTACCTCGGCGCGCTGCTCGCCTCCGCCGGCACCGCCCTGCTGCTGCTGATGACCACCTGGGGCGGCACCGAGTACCCCTGGTCGGACCCGCTGCTGTGGGCGCTGGGCGCGGGCGGCGCGGTGCTGCTGGCGCTGTTCGTGTGGCGGCAGGCCAAGGCCGCCGAACCGCTGGTCCCGCTCGGCCTGTTCCGGGTGCGGACGGTCGCGGTCTCCGGTCCGATGCTGTTCGTGGTGGGCTTCGCGATGATGGGCGCGATCACCTACGTGGCGCTGTACCTGCAACTGGTGGACGGCCTCGACCCGACCGGGACCGGCCTGCGGATGATGCCGATGATCCTGGGCATCCTGGTCTCCTCGATCGGCTCCGGCATCGTGATCTCGGCCCGCGACGGGCGCTACAAGATCTTCCCGATCATCGGCGCGGCGGTGTCCGCGGCCGGCCTGGGCCTGCTCGCCATGCTCTCCGGCGGCAGCTCGTACTGGCTGCTGGCGGGCGGCCTGCTGCTGCTGGGCACCGGCCTGGGCCTGCTGATGCAGGTGCTGGTGCAGGCGGTGCAGAACTCGGTGCCCAACGCCGAACTGGGCTCGGCCACCACCTCGGCGGTCTTCCTGCGCACCCTCGGCCAGTCCTGCGGCGCGGCGGTGTTCGGCGCGATCCTGGCCAACCGGTTCGACGCCCGGGTGGCGCTGCACCCCGAACTTCCCGCCGGCCTCGAGCCGGAGGGCCTGGCACACCTGGCCGGGTCGGCCCGGGACGCCGCGGTGGACGCCTTCACCGACTCGCTGGATGTGGTGTTCCTGGTCGCCGCCGTGGTGATGCTGCTGGCCTTCCTGCTCTCCTTCCTGCTCAAGGAGATGCAGTTGCGCGAGATCGACGACTTCGAGGCGCTGGCCAGCGAGTTGGGCGACGAGACGCTGGCCGGGGGGCCGGCCGCGGAGACCGCGCGGAGCGGGAACGCGGAACCGGGGACGGCGCGGAGCGGGGGCGCGGCGGTGGCCGGGCCGCGCGAATCGGCGGACGGCGGGGTGCCGAGCCCGCCGCGGTGAACGGGGGTGCGGAGTCGGGCGATTGCGTCCGCCCGCTGCGGCAACGGGCTCGAAGCCCCGTGGAGTACGGCTTCCCTACGATGGGACCCCTGGCCGCGCCCGCACTGCGGCGCGGCGGAGAGAACGAGGTGACACCCGATGCCGCTGCAACGGACCGACGTGGTCGACGCCGCGATGAGGCTGCTGGACGACACCGGGCTGGACGCCCTGAGCACCCGGCGGCTGGCCACCGAACTGGGGGTCCGCCCGGGTGCGCTGTACTGGCACGTGGCCAGCAAGCAGGACCTGCTGGACGCGCTGGCCGAACGGATCCTCGGCGAGGTGCCGGAGCAGGTCGGCCCGGCGGACGCGCACTGGACCGAGCGGACCGCGGCACTGGCCCGGTCGATGCGGGAGGCCATGCTGGCCCACCGGGACGGCGCCCGACTGCTGGCCGGGGCCGCCGCGCTGGGCCCTAACCGGCTCGGCTTCGCGGAACGGCTGATGGGGGTGCTGGGGCAGTCGGGCGCCCCGCTGGCGGCGACGGCCGCCGCCGGGGACGCCGTGATGAGCTACGTCACGGGCTTCGTCCTCCAGGAGCAGAGCAGCCCGCGGAGCGGCCCGGACGGGGCGGAGCGGCCGGAGGGGCTGGAGGGGGCGAAGGGGTCGGAGGGGGCGGAGGGGGCGGAGGGGCCCGCAGCGGCACCGTTCGACGCCGGGCAGTTCCCGCTCCTGGCGGCCTGGCTGTCCCAGTGGTCGTCGGACACCCCGCAGCAGACCTTCGCCGCGGGTCTGGAGATCCTGGTCGAGGGCCTGACGGTCTACCTCCGGAAGGCAGCGGCGACGGCCTGACGCCCCATCCGACCGACCCGGGCGCCCTGCGACCCGACACCTCGTCCGGGCGCGGCAGGACCGTGAGCCCCACGTGCGCACCGCCCGCAGCGGGGCGGAACGGGCCGGGCAAGCACGCCCCGGTGATCCGTCGACGGGGCCGCACGATCCGCCAACACCCCTGCGAGGCCGCCGATCCGTCCGTGGGCGCCGGGGGCGCGGAGGGCGCGGCGCAGCGGGATTCCGACGGTGACCCGAGGCCCGGCGGGCGGCGCCGGAGACCGACCCGCCGGGCCCCGGCACGAGAAGCCGTCGACGCGCGTCCCCCCGACCCGATCGCGGCGAGGGGCAGGACGAACGCTCCGGCCGCCGGCACCGCCGGGCGGGCGCGCCCCGTGCGCGTCGCGGGCGCTTCAGCGTCCGGTCGCGGCGGTGGCCAGGGCGGACATGCCGGCCACCATCAGTTCGGTGCCGTGCCGGAAGTCGGCGTCCGGGTTGGGGCGGCCGACGGTGGCGAGCACCTCGCCCAGCACCGGGTAGTCGCCGGAGGCGAGGGCCGCGCCGACGTTCTCGGGTGCCGTGCCGTCGGCGGCGAACGCCGCGGCGGCAGCCTGTTCGTCGAGCACGAAGCCGAGGGTGTAGCTGACCACCACACCGCCGTTGCGCAGCGCGTCCTGCGGACCGAAGCCGGCCCGCAGCAGCACGACGACGAGCTGGTCCATCACCTGGAGGGTGCCGCGCACCGGGCGGGCGCCGGCGAAGATCCGGGCGCCGTCGCGGTGGGTGCGCAGCGACCGGCGCAGCCGCCAGGCCAGGTCGCGCAGCCAGTCCTGCCACGGCTCCTCCGGGGCCGGGGGCCGCAGGGCGGCGAACTCGCCCGCCAGCATCTCCTCGGCCATCAGGTCGAGCAGTTCCTGCTTGTCCTTGATGTGCCAGTACAGCGCGGCGGGCTGGACGCCGAGCACCTTGGCCAGGCGCCGCAGGCTGAGCCCGTCCAGGCCGACCTCTTCCAGTAGGCGCAGTGCCGTGCGCACCACGGTGTCCTGTCGCAGGGCCATCGGCGGGCCTTCCTTCCGGGAACCAGGGGGACCCCAGTCTAACGCCGTTCAACGGATATCGGGCACTCCGAATCTCCTTTGCCTGCTTGACGCAGAGGAGAGGGCCGAGCAACACTGAACACCGTTAAATTGAACGCCGTTAAGGAGACAGGAATGGGAAGCATCTCCGCAGGCGCGGTCGCCGCCGGGTCGTCCGGCAGGGCCGCCGCAGCCGCCGACGACAGCCGGGTCACCCTGGACATTTGGCTGGTCGCAGGGGTGATCGTGGTCGGCGCCTTCATGTCGACCCTGACCACGACGATCGTCAACACGGCCCTCGGCACGCTGAGCGTCAAGCTGGGCGCAGCGATGAACACCGTTCAGTGGGTGGCCACCGGCTACCTGATCGCGCTGGCCGCCGCGATCCCGCTCAGCGGCTGGGCGGCCAAGCGGTTCGGTGCCAACCGGCTCTGGCTCGGCGCTCTGGTGGTCTTCTCCCTCAGCTCGGTGGCGTGCGCAGCGGCGGGCTCGATCCACCTGCTCATCGGGCTGCGGCTGCTCCAGGGCCTGGCCGGCGGACTGCTGGTGCCGACCGGGCAGATGATGCTGGCCGCCGTGGCCGGTCCGAAGCGGATGGGCCGGGTGATGAGCATCGTCGGCATCCCGGTGGTGCTGGCCCCCGTGCTCGGCCCCTCGCTGGGCGCGCTGCTGCTGGAGCACCTCGGCTGGCAGTGGCTCTTCCTGGTCAACGTCCCGTTCGGCCTGGTCGGACTGCTCGCCGGCCTCAAGCTGCTGCCGCGCTCCGGCGCGCAGGACGCCGGTCGGCTCGACGTGCTGGGCACCCTGCTGGTCGCGGCCGGCCTGCCGCTGGTCACCTACGGCGTGGCCGAGACCGCCCACCTGGGCAGCTTCACCGACCCGGCCGGCCTGCTGCCGACCCTCGCCGGCGTCCTGCTGCTCGCCCTCTTCACCCGGCACGCGCTGCGCAGCCCCCGCCCACTGCTCGACCTGCGGCTGTTCCGGAACACCGCGTTCACCTCCGCCTGCGTCAGCACCTTCTGCCTGGGCGCCGCGCTCTTCGGCGCGCTCATCGTGCTGCCGCTCTACTACCTGCGGGTCCGGCACGAGGGCATCGTCACGGCCGGCCTGCTGATGGCCCCGCAGGGTCTGGGAACGGTGCTGGCGCTACCGCTCTCCGGCCGGCTGACCGACCGGATCGGCGGCGGCCCGGTGATCCTGGGCGGCCTCGCGGTCGCCCTGCTGGGCACCGTCCCGCTGGCCCTGCTCGGCAGCGGTGACGACCTCCGGTACCTCTCCGTCGTCCTGGTGGTGCGCGGCTTCGGCATCGGGCTGGCCACCATGCCCGCGATGTCCACCGCGTACTCGGTGATCGAGCGGCAGCAGATCCAGCACGCCACCCCGCTGCTCAACATGCTCCAGCGGGTGGGCGGTTCGTTCGGCACTGCGATCCTCACCGTGGTCTTCCAGCACCACGCCGCCGGGCTCGGCGCCCCGACCCCCGCCCACCTCGCCGACGCCTTCGGCTACACCCACTGGTGGGTGGTCGCCGTGACCGCGATCGCCGCAATCCCGACCGCCCTCCTCACCCTGGCCCACCGCAAGCACCGCACCACCACCCCCGCATGACCCCCACGGCGGCCCCGGCCGCCCCGGCCACCCCAAGCCGCGCGCAGCGCAACCCCGGCACACCCTCAGCCTCCCTACCCGACCGCCTCCCCCTCCGGAAACAACCGCAGCCGATGGGCCAGCGCAGCAGCCTCGCCCCGGCCACCCCCACCGCAGCCCCCACCCCAAGCCGCGCGCAGCGCCCCCCAGCACCGTCAACTCCCCTACCCGACCGCCTCCCCCTCCGGGAACAACCGCAACCGATGGGCCAACGCAGCAGCCTCCCCCCGGCCGCTGACGGCGAGCTTGGCGAGGATGTTGGAGACGTGCACGCTGGCGGTCTTGGGCGAGATGAAGAGCTGTTCGGCGATCTGGCGGTTGCTGCGGCCGAGGGCGAGCTGGCGCAGTACGTCCCGTTCGCGCGGGGTGAGGCCGAGGCCGTCGCCGGAACCGTTCGCGGGGGCGGCCCGGTGGCCGAGGCCGAGTCGTCCGGCGAGCAGTTCGGCGTCCCGGCGGGTGGTCAGGTCGCCGCGGCGGCGGGCGAGTTCGGCGGCTTCGTGGAGGTGGGCGGCGGCTTCGTCGCGTGCTCCGGTCGCGGCGGCGTCCTCCGCGGCGCGCAGCAGGGCGTACGAGAGCGGTCCGGGCAGGGCGGCGGCGCGCAGTTCGGCGACGGCGGTGCGGCGGTGCTCGGTGGTGGGGCGGCCGGCGGCGCGGGCGAGTTCGCCGGCCAGCAGGGCGGCCCAGCCGCGTTGGAGGGCGCAGCGGGGGGCGAGTCGTTCGGCGAGGCGGCCGATCCGGGCGAGGGCGGCTTCGCCGTCGGGGGTGCGGGGGTGCTGGTCGGCCTCGGCTTCGGCAGCGTGGGTGAGCAGCGGGAGGAGGTGGCCGTCCTGGCCGGTGAGGACGGTGCCGTCGAGTGCTTCGGCGAGCCGGGCGCGGGCCTGGTCGGGGCGGCCGAGGCGGACGGCGAGCCGGATGCCGAGGGCTGCGGTGGGCAGCACGTGCTGGGGTTGGGCGCCGCCGCCGCCGCTGGCGTGGGCGGCGGCCCAGTGGGTCTCGGCCTCGGCGGTGTCGCCGCGCAGCAGGGCGAGTTCGCCGCGCAGGCGGTCCATGAACTCGCCGTGGGTGTCGGCCTCGGGCTTGTCGTCCCAGTCGGCGAGGACGGCGGCGGCCTCCTCGGTGCGGCCGGCGGCGAGCAGGGCCTCGGCGAGGTTGCCGGTGAGGATGGGGCCGGTGTTGAGCAGCAGTCCGCTGCGGCGGGCGGCGTCGAGGCCGGTGCGGGCGGCGGTGACGGCTTCTTCGGCGCGGCCGTAGGAGAGCAGCAGGCTGGCGAGGTTGTTGAGGCCGCGGGTGTGGACGTCGTCGTTGCCGAGCGGGAGGGCCTGTTCGACGGCTTCGGCGAGCAGGGCGAGGGCGCGTTCGCCGTCGTCGAAGTCGCCGAGGAGGCCGGCGAGGGTGACCCGGGCGTGCACCTCGACGGAGGGGGCGTCGGCCTGGCGGGCGACGGCGACGGCGCGTTCGGCGGTGGCGACGGCGGCGGGGCCGGGGTTTCGCAGCAGGCCGTGCGCGGCTTCGAGGGCGAGCGCCTCGGCCTGGACGGCGGACGGGCCGAGGTCCTGCACCAGCCGGTGCGCGTACTGGATCTCCTCGAGGCCGCCGCTGCGCTTGAGCTGGTCGAGCATCTTGGCGCGCTGGAGCCGGAACCAGGCGGCGCGCAGCGGGTTGCGGGTCTCGTCGACCAGGCCGAGGGCGCGGCGGGCGAGGCTCTGGCCGCGGTCGCGGTCGCCGGCCCGGCGGGCGGCGACGACGGCTTCGGCGAGCACGTCGACGAGCTGGAGGCGTTCGCAGCCGTCGTGGCCGTCGTCCTCGCAGGCGCAGGGCGGGTAGGTGTCGGCCCAGTCGTAGGGGCGCAGGGTGGTGGCGAGGGTCTGCTCGGAGACGGCGTCCCAGAGTTCGAGGGCGCGTTCGAGCATCTTGAGCTGTTCGGCGAAGGCGTTGCGGCGGCGGGCGACCCGGGCGGCGTCGAGGGCGGCGGGCAGGGCGCGGGCGGGCTGGTGGGCGCGGTACCAGTAGTCGGCGAGCCGGGCGGTGCGCTGTTCGGCCCGGACGAGTTCGGGGTCGGCCTCCAGGACGGTGGCGAACCGCCGGTTGATGCCCTGCCGTTCGCCGGGCAGCAGGTCGTCGGAGACGGCCTCGCGGACGAGGGCGTGCCGGAACCGGTAGCCCTCGCCGTCGGTGTCGGGGCGCAGGATGTTGGCGCCGACGGCGGTGCGCAGCGCGGAGATCAGCGCGTCCTCGCCGCCGGCGCCGCTCTCGGCGACGACGGCGGCGAGCAGGGCGTGCTCGATCCGGGAGCCGCCCTCGGCGGCGATCCGGACGATCCGCTGGGTCTCCTCGGGGAGCGCCTCGACCCGGACCAGCAGGATGTCGCGCAGGGATTCGGTGACGCAGGCCAGGCAGCCGCTGCGGTAGGCGGTGGCGAGTTCCTCGACGAAGAACGGGTTGCCCTCGGAGCGGCGGTGGATGCGGTCCACCACGTCCCGTCCGGGGGTCTCGGGGCCGAGGATGCCGGCCAGTTGGGCGGCCACCTCGGGCCGGTCGAGCCGTTCGAGTTCGAGCCGCTGGACGGTGCGCAGCCGTTCCAGTTCGGCCAGGAAGGGGCGCAGCGGGTGGCGGCGGTGCAGGTCGTCGGTGCGGTAGGTGGCGACGATCAGCACCCGGGAGCGGTGCAGGGTGCGGACCAGGTAGGCGAGCAGTTCCCGGGTGGAGCGGTCGGACCAGTGCAGGTCCTCGACGACGAGGACCAGCGTCCGGCCCTCGGCCAGCCGCTCGAACAGCCGGGCGGTGTGCTCGAACAGCCGGGCCCGGCCGTACTCGTCGTTGCCCTCCCCGTCGGCCTCCCCGAAGTCCGGCAGCAGCCGGGCCAGGTTGCCCTCCAACCCGGCGGCGGCGTCGTCCAGTTCGGGCCCGAGCCGCCGGTGCAGGCGGCGCAGCGCGGCCGACAGCGGCCCGTACGGGAGGCCCTCGGCGCCGACCTCCAGGCAGGCGCCGAGCGCGGTCACCGCCCCGGCGGCCTCGGCCCGCACCAGGAACTCCTCGACCAGCCGGGTCTTGCCGACCCCGGCCTCGCCGCCGACCAGTACGGCCTGCGGCTCCCCCGCCCCCGCCCGCTCCAGTCCGGCGGCGAGCAGGCCGGTCTCCCGGCCGCGTCCGACGAACACCGGGCTGACTGTCTGCTCCATGTCCGTGAGCATGCCACAGGCCCAGGAGCTCGCCGAACGGTTATCCCGACCGGCGGACGGCCCGGCCCCGCCGGTCACCCGGCGCAGCCCGCCGCGGCCCCCGAACGGCCCTTCCCCGCAAGCGACTTGGTGCGCGGCGCGGCCTCTCGGCGGACCAGCCGCGCCAGCCGTCCGACCAGCCCGGGGTGCCCGCCGGCCGCCTCCCGGACCAGCCGCTCGGCGGCGGCCCGGCTGTGCAGTTCGCGTTCCCGTACCTTGAACAACTCGTACTCGTACACGGTGTCTTCCCCTCGTTGCGTGCTGGTGTCCAGCCTCCGCCCCCAGGGGGGTGCGCCACATCGGGAGCCTGCCCGATCCCGGCGGGCCGCCGCCCGCGAAAACGGCGGTGCCCGCCCCCGACAGGGGACGGGCACCGCTCCCGGCGGGCCTAAGCAGCCTCCTTAGACGCCTCCGTACCGCCTTAGGGACCTCAGGCGAGCTTCCCCAAGATGAGGTCCTTGACCTTCGCCGCGTCGGCCTGCCCGCGGGTGGCCTTCATGACCGCGCCGACCAGCGCGCCCACCGCCTGGACCTTGCCGTCGCGGATCTTCGCGGCGACGTCCGGGTTGTCGGCGATGGCCTGGTCGACGGCCGCGCCGAGCGCGGAGTCGTCCGAGACCACGGCGAGGCCGCGCCCGGCGACCACGTCGTCCGGCTCGCCCTCGCCGGCGAGGACGCCCTCGATGACCTGGCGGGCCAGCTTGTCGTTGAGCTTGCCATCGGCGACCAGCGCGCACACCCGGGCCACCTGGGCCGGGGTGATCGGCTGCTCGGAGAGTTCGGTGCCGGTCTCGTTGGCGCGGCGCGCCAGCTCGCCCATCCACCACTTGCGGGCCTGGTCGGCGGGGGCGCCGGCCGCGATGGTCTCCGAGATCGGCTCCACCGCACCGGCGTTGAGCACCGACTGCATGTCCTTGTCGGTCAGGCCCCACTCGGCCTGCAGCCGGGCCCGGCGGACCCGGGGCAGCTCGGGCAGCGAGGCCCGCAGCTCCTCGACCCACTCCCGGGCCGGGGCGACCGGCACCAGGTCGGGCTCGGGGAAGTACCGGTAGTCCTCGGCGTTGTCCTTGATCCGGCCGGCCGTGGTGGAGCCGTCCTCCTCGTGGAAGTGCCGGGTCTCCTGGACGATGGTGCCGCCGTCGGTGAGGACGGTGGCGTGCCGCTGGATCTCGAACCGGGCGGCCCGCTCGACGCTGCGCAGCGAGTTGACGTTCTTGGTCTCGCTGCGGGTGCCGAACGTCGAGGTGCCGTTGGGACGCAGCGACAGGTTGACGTCGCAGCGCATCTGGCCCTTGTCCATCCGGGCCTCGGAGACGCCCAGCGCCCGGATCAGCTCGCGCAGTTCGGCGACGTACGCCTTGGCGACCTCGGGGGCGCGGTGGCCGGCGCCCTCGATCGGCTTGGTGACGATCTCGATCAGCGGGATGCCGGCCCGGTTGTAGTCCAGCAGCGAGTACTCCGCGCCGTGGATGCGGCCGGTGGCGCCGCCGACGTGGGTGGACTTGCCGGTGTCCTCCTCCATGTGGGCGCGCTCGATCTCCACCCGGAAGACCTCGCCGTCCTCCAGCTGCACGTCGAGGTAGCCGTTGAAGGCGATCGGCTCGTCGTACTGGCTGGTCTGGAAGTTCTTCGGCATGTCCGGGTAGAAGTAGTTCTTCCGGGCGAACCGGCACCACTCGGCGATCTCGCAGTTCAGCGCGAGGCCGATCCGCACCGCCGACTCCACGCCGACCGCGTTGACCACCGGCAGCGACCCGGGCAGGCCCAGGCAGGTCGGGCAGGTCTGCGAGTTCGGCTCCGCGCCCAGCTCGGTGGAGCAGCCGCAGAACATCTTGGTCTTGGTACCCAGCTCGACGTGGACCTCAAGGCCCATCACCGGGTCGTACGAGGCGAGAGCCTCCTCGTAGGAGACCAGGCTCATGACGCTCACAGCGTCCCTTCTTCCATCATGGGTGTTCAGCCGAGCAGGACGTCGTCGTCGCCGAGACGCTTGAGCTCGCGGACGAGGAGCGCGGTGCCGGTGACCAGGGCGGCGGCGCCGACCAGGGCGTTGACCAGCTTGAGGGTGTCGTTGTCGGCGCGCGCGGTGCGGGCCTCCTTGACGATGGAGATCGCGCCGAAGGCGCTGGTGCCGATGGACAGCCACAGACCGGGCTTCGAGTGCTTCCAGCCCTTGGCCTTCTCGATCTTGCTCATAGTGCCGGTGCCTCCTCCAGCAGGGCGTGGCCCCACTTGTCGTTGAGCGCGGCCTCGACGGCGCCGCCCACGCGGTAGAGGCGGTCGTCCGCCATCGCGGGGGCGATGATCTGCAGGCCGACCGGGAGATTGTCCTCCGGGGCGAGCCCGCAGGGCAGCGACATGGCCGCGTTGCCCGCCAGGTTCGAGGGAATGGTGCACAGGTCGGCGAGGTACATCGCCATCGGGTCGTCTGCCCGCTCGCCGATCGGGAATGCCGTGGTCGGGGTGGTCGGGGAGACCAGCACGTCCACGCCCGCGAAGGCGGCGTCGAAGTCCCGCGAGATCAGGGTGCGGACCTTCTGCGCCGAGCCGTAGTAGGCGTCGTAGTAGCCGGACGACAGCGCGTAGGTGCCGAGGATGATGCGGCGCTTGACCTCGGGGCCGAAGCCGGCCTCGCGGGTGAGCGCGGTGACCTGCTCGGCGGAGCGGGTGCCGTCGTCGCCGACCCGCAGGCCGTAGCGCATGGCGTCGAACCGGGCGAGGTTCGAGGACGCCTCGGACGGGGCGATCAGGTAGTAGGCGGGCAGCGCCAGCGTGAAGGACGGGCAGGAGACCTCGACGACCTCGGCGCCCAGCTCGCGCAGCAGCTCGACGGACTCCTCGAAGCGCTGCATGACGCCGGCCTGGTAGCCCTCGCCGGCGAACTCCTTGACCACGCCGATCCGCATGCCGCGCACGTCGCGCATCCGCGCGGCGGCGACCACGTCGGGGACGGGGGCGTCGATCGAGGTGGAGTCCAGCGGGTCGTGCCCGGCGATGGCCTCGTGCAGCAGCGCCGTGTCGAGCACGGTGCGGGCGCACGGGCCGCCCTGGTCGAGCGAGGAGGAGAAGGCGACCAGGCCGTAGCGGGACACCGAGCCGTAGGTGGGCTTGACGCCGACGGTGCCGGTGACGGCGCCGGGCTGGCGGATCGAGCCGCCGGTGTCGGTGCCGATCGCCAGCGGGGCCTCGAAGGCGGCCAGCGCGGCCGCCGAGCCGCCGCCGGAGCCGCCGGGGATGCGGGTGAGGTCCCACGGGTTGCCGGTCGGGCCGTAGGCGGAGTTCTCGGTGGAGGAGCCCATCGCGAACTCGTCCATGTTGGTCTTGCCGAGGATGACGACGTCGGCGTCCTTCAGGCGCTTCGTCAGGGTCGCGTCGTACGGCGGGACCCAGCCCTCCAGGATCTTCGACCCGCAGGTGGTCGGCATGCCCTCGGTGGTGAAGACGTCCTTGAGCGCGAGCGGCACGCCGGCGAGCGGGCCCAACCCGGCGCCGGAGGCGCGCTTGGCGTCGACGGCGCGGGCGGCGGCGAGCGCGCCCTCGTGGTCGACGTGCAGGAAGGCGTTGACCTTCTTGTCGACGGCGTCGATCCGGTCCAGGTGGGCCTGGGCGACCTCGACCGCCGAGACCTCGCCCCTGGCGATGGCGCCGGCCGTCTCGGCCGCCGTGTACTTGATGAGCTCGGTCATCTCGGTCAGTCCTCCCCGAGGATCTGCGGCACGCGGAAACGCTGGTCCTCACTCGCCGGGGCGCCGGAGAGCGCCTGCTCCGGGGTCAGCGACTGTCGCACCTCGTCCGCGCGCATCACGTTGGTGAGCGGGAGCGGGTGGGAGGTCGGCGGGACGTCCTGCCCCGCGACCTCGGAAACGCGGGCGACCGCGCCGATGATCACGTCGAGCTGCTCGGCGAAGTGGTCCAACTCCTCCGCCTGCAACTCCAGACGCGACAGCCGGGCGAGGTGGGCGACCTCCTCGCGCGTGATGCCAGGCATGCAGCGATCCTCAAGGGTGAGTTCTGGTGGGCCGGGCGGCGCCCCGCGGGGCGCGCCGGTCCTTTCGGTCCTAAGGGGCCATCCTATGGGCAGACGGGGAACGGCCGTCCGGGCGCGCTAAAGGGGACCGCCCCGGAACGTTCCCGGGTGGTCCCCCGTCGAGCGAGGACACTCAGCGCGGCAGCGACTCCACCGGCGGCGCCTCGTTGCGCCGCACCAGCAGCCAGGCGGTGGCCTGGTCGGCGGGCAGCGCCGCGGAGACCAGCCAGCCCTGGACGGCGTCGACGCCCATGTCGTGCAGCCGCTCCCAGGTCTCGTCGTCCTCGACGCCCTCGGCGACCACGGTCAGGCCCAGCGAGTGGGCGAGTTCGACGGAGCAGCGGACCACGGCGGCGTCGTGGTCGTCGGCGACCATCCGGGAGACGAAGGAGCGGTCGATCTTGAGTTCGCCGACCGGCAGGCTGCGCAGCCGCACCAGCGAGGAGTGGCCGGTGCCGAAGTCGTCCAGGGACATCCGCACGCCGTAGCGGCGCAGTTCGGCGAGGGTGTCGGCGGCCCGCCGGCTGTCGTCGAGCAGCAGCCGTTCGGTGATCTCCAACTGGAGGGCGGCGGCGGGCACCTGGTGCCGGGTGAGGTGTCCGGCGACCCGGGCGGCGAAGCCGGGGTTGAGGACGTCGCGGGGCGAGACGTTGACGGCGACGGGCACCATCAGGCCCTGGTGGCGCCAGCGGGCGATCTGTCCGACGGCGCTCTCCAGCACGTAGTCGGTGAGCCGGGGCATCAGCCCGGAGGACTCGGCGAGCGCGATGAACTCGTCCGGCGCCACCCGCCCCTGTCCGGGCCGGTCCCAGCGGACCAGCGCCTCCAGGCCGACGACGCTGCCGTCGAAGGCGACCTTGGGCTGGTAGTGCAGCTGGACCTCGTTCATCTCGATGGCCCGCCGCAGGTCGCCGAGCAGGCCGATCCGGTACGGGGTGTCGAGGTCGCGGGCCTCGTCGTAGCGCTCGACGCCGCTGCGGCCGTGCTGGGCGTGGCCCATCGCCACGTCGGCGCGGCGCAGAAGCGATTCTGCATCCTGGGCGTTGGCGGGGTAGGCGCACACCCCGGCGCTGGCCTCCAGGACGAGGAGTAAGCCGTCCAGCCGGATCGGCGCGGCGAGCTCGGCGATCAGCGCCTTCGCGGTGCGCTCCAGCACCTCGGTGCTGCCCACCCCCGGCAGCAGCACGGCGAACTCGTCGCCGCCCATCCGGGCCACCACCGGGCGCTCGCCGCGCCGGACCGGCGGGGGCAGCGCGGTGCCGTCCTCGCCGTCCCTGGGGTGGCCGGTGCCGGTGCGCAGGGCGCGGTGCAGGCGGCGGGCGATGTGCACCAGCAGCCGGTCCCCGGCGGTGTGGCCGAGGGCGTCGTTGAGGGAGCGGAAGCGGTCCAGGTCGAGCAGGATCAGGCCGACCCCGTAGCCGGGTTCGTCCCGGTGCTTGGCCAGCGCCTCCTGGGTGGCGATCAGCAGGGCCTGCCGGTTGGGCAGGTCGGTGAGCGGGTCGGTGAGCTGGTCGCGCGCCCGGTCCCGGGCGATCCGCCAGGCGGCGACCAGCACGGCCAGGGGAACCGAGAACAGCGGAAGCAGTTCGGGTTCGTGGCGGTACACCAGAACGGCCAGCGGGATGAGCGGCGCGGCCCCGGCCAGCAGCACGCCGAGCAGCAGGACCGCCCCTGCCACCCCCTGCGGCGGGCGTGTGGGCGCGCCGCCGGTCGTACGATCCATAAGCCCAGTCCTCCGTCGGGCCCGCCCCCCGGCGGGGCCGCCTCACGGTGAGGCACCCCTCTCCGCAGAGGTGCCGGTGGACGTCAGACGAGGGCGTGTCCCCGGGGCTCCGGCGGAAGACCGTCGCCACACACTCCTGCTGACAGTTCGTAGCGCCCAGGGTAAGCCGGGGTGGCCCACCTGGGCACACTTTCGGGCCAGCTCTGAGCGCAACGTCATATCCGCGCGTTGTTCAGTGACACAATGCCCGATTTCCTTCTCGAACACCCGACTGACGCGGCATCAGGACGGTAACGACGCGTCAGGAAACCTTCTTCACCGCCTCTTCTCCGACATTTTCCCCCGCCGCTTCCGCTTCGTTCGTACCGGGGGCGTCTGTCGGTTCCAGCCCGAGGTGCGCCCGCGCGGCGTCCGCGCCCTGCTCCAGCAGGACGGCGAAACCCTCGTCGTCGAGCACCGGGACGCCCAGTTGCAGCGCCTTGTCGTGCTTGGATCCGGGGTTGTCGCCGACCACCACGAAGTGCGTCTTCTTCGACACCGAACCGGTGACCTTGGCGCCGCGCGAGGTCAGCGCCTCCTTGGCGCCGTCCCGGGTGTGCCCGGCGAGGGTGCCGGTGACCACCACGGTCAGGCCCTCCAGCGGGCGCTCGGCGTCCTCGTCGCCCTCGACCTCGGTGAACGAGACCCCGGCCGCCCGCCACTTCTCGACGATCTCCCGGTGCCAGTCCTCGGCGTACCACTCCTTGACGGCGCGGGCGATGGTCGGACCGATGCCCTCGACGGCGGCGAGTTCGGCCTCGTCGGCGGCGAAGACCCGGTCGAGGTCGCGGAACTCGCGGGCCAGCGCCTGGGCGGCGACCGGGCCGACGTGCCGGATCGACAGGCCGTTCAGGAAGCGCCACAGCTGGCTGGTCCGGGCGGCCCGCAGGTTGTCGAGCAGCGCGGAGGTGGTCTTCTTGGCCGTGCCCGCGTTGTTGGCGAAGAAGAACACCTCCTTCTCCTCGCCGGTCTCGTCGTCCAGCTTGGGCATGCCGGTCTTCGGGTCGCGCAGCAGCACCTTGATCGGGAGCAACCGCTCCTCGGTCAGGTCGAAGATGTCGCCCTCGTTGCGCACCGGCGGCTCGACCGGCGGCAGCGGCTGGGTGAGCGCGGTGGCGGCGACGTAGCCGAGGCCCTCGACGTCCAGGCTGCTGCGGCCGCCGAGGAAGGCGATCCGCTCGCGGATCTGCGCCGGGCAGTACCGGGCGTTGGGGCAGCGCAGGTCGATGTCGCCCTCGGACATCGGGCGCAGCCCGCTGCCGCACTCCGGGCACTGCGCGGGCATCACGAACTCCCGCTCGCCGCCGTCCCGCAGGTCGTAGACCGGGCCGAGGATCTCCGGGATGACGTCCCCCGCCTTGCGCAGCACGACGGTGTCGCCGAGCAGCACGTCCTTGGCCTTCACCACCTGCTGGTTGTGCAGCGTCGCGTACTGCACCATCGAGCCGGCCACCTTCACCGGCTCGGCCAGCACCGCGTACGGGGTGGCCCGGCCGGTGCGGCCGATGCCGATCTTGATGTCGGCGAGCTTGCCGGTGACCTCCTCCGGCGGGTACTTCCAGGCGATCGCCCAGCGCGGCGACTTGGAGGTGGAGCCGAGCCGGCCCTGGAGGGGGATCTCGTCGACCTTGACCACCACGCCGTCGATCTCGTGCTCGACCGAGTGCCGCTGCTCGCCGAAGCGCTTGATGAACGCCCGCACCTCGTCCAGCGTGCCGACCACCTGGTTGTGCTTGGCGGTGGGCAGGCCCCAGCCGTGCAGCAGCCGGTACGCGTGCGACTGGCAGTCGATGTCGAAGCCCTCCCGGGCGCCGATGCCGTGCACGACCATCCGCAGCCCGCGGGCCTTGGTGATCAGCGGGTCCTTCTGGCGCAGCGAGCCGGCGGCGGCGTTGCGCGGGTTCATGTACAGCTTGGCCATCGCCAGCAGCCGCTTGCCCGCCGCGGCGCGCTCGACGTTCTCCAGGCGGCGGCGCTCGTTCTCCTCCGCGATGGCGGCGTTCAGCGCGTCGAAGGCGTCGTTGGAGAGGTAGACCTCGCCGCGGACCTCGACCAGCTCCGGCAGGTCCTCGCCGTGCAGCCGGTGCGGGATGCCCTCGATGGTGCGGACGTTGGCGGTGATGTCGTCGCCGACCACACCGGTGCCGCGGGTGGCGGCCAGCACCAGCTCGCCGCGCCGGTACGTCAGGTTGACGGCCAGGCCGTCCACCTTCAGCTCGCACAGGTAGTGGTAGTCGATGCCGGACAGCTCGGTGGCGACCCGCTCGGCCCAGGCGGCCAGCTCCTCGTCGTCCATCGCGTTGTCCAGGCTGAGCAGCCGCTCCCGGTGGACCACGGCGGCGAACTGCTCGCTCGTCCCGCCGCCGACCTTCTGGGTCGGCGAGTCGGGCGTCACCAGTGCCGGGTGCGCGGCCTCCAGCGCCTCCAGCTCCCGCATCAGGGCGTCGAACTCGCCGTCGCTGATGGTCGGGGCGTCCTGGTCGTAGTACCGGGCGCGGTGCTCCTCGATCTCGGTCGCCAGCTCGGCGTGCCGCGTCCGCACCTCCGCCGGGATCTCCTCCCAGCCCTCCACAGCCGCCACCGCGCCGTCCTCCTCGTCTCGCTACTCCGGGTTGTCCACCAGGCTGCGGGCGGCGCGGACCGCGGTGGCCAGCGCCCGCCGCGCGTACGCCGGGGAGGCCCCCGCCAGCCCGCACGTGGGCGTCACCACGACCCGGCGGCCCAGCAGTTCGGGGGCCAGACCGAGCCGGCGCCACAGCGTCCTGACACCCTGGACACTACCGGCCGGGTCCGACGTTTCGACGTCGGTGGACGGCACCACACCGGCGAGGACCAGCGTGCCGCCCTCGACCGCCTCGCCCAGGTCGTCGTCGTCGCGCTCGGTCAGCAGGCCGAAGTCCAGGCTGATCCCGGCCGCCCCGGCCCGGCGCAGCAGTCCGATCGGCACCTTCGGCGCGCAACTGTGCACCAGGACGGGCGCGTCGAGGCCGCCGATCAGCTCGCGCAGGGCGTACTCGGCAAGTTGGCGGTCGACCGCGCGCAGCCGCTGGAAGCCGCTGGCGGTCTTCACCGATCCGGCCAGGACGGCGGGCAGCAGCGGCTCGTCCAGTTGCAGGACGACGGTGGCGCCGGGGACGCGGCGGCGGACGTCGGCGAGGTGGCGGCGCAGGCCCTCGGTGAGCGAGCCGGCGATGTCGCGGCAGGCGCCGGGGTCGCTGAGCGCCTTCTCGCCGTGCCGCAGTTCGATCGAGCCGGCCAGCGTCCACGGGCCGACGGCCTGCACCTTGAGCGGGCCGGCGTAGCCCTGGGTGTACTCCTCCAGGGCGTCGAGGTCCTCGCCGAGCCAGGACACCGCCCGCTTGGTGTCGCGCCCGGGGTGGTCGGTGAAGCGCCACCCGCTGGGCTCGGTCTGCACGAACAGTTCGGTCAGCAGCCCGGCGCCGCGCCCGATCATGTCGGCGCCCGGCCCGCGCGCGGGCAGTTCGGGCAGGTGCGGGAGCTGCTCCAGCTCGGCCACCACGCCGCGGGCCATCTCCCGCACGTCCCCGCCGGGCATCGACCCGACTCCGGTCGCCGCACCGGACAGTTCCGCGAAAACGTCCACGTCAGTCACGGGGAGAGCCTACGAGCCCGGGGCGGGGCGCGGGAAACGGCCCGCGCCCCCGCCGGTCGTGCTACCTGCCGGGGCGGACGGTGATCTCGGTGATCTCGGCGTCCCTGGGCAGGTCGAGCGCGGTGAGGACGGCGGTGGCCACCGACTCCGGCGCGATCCAGCGCTCCGGGTCGTACTCCGCGCCCTCCTGCTGGTGGACCTTCTGCTGCATCGGGGTGGCCGTCCGCCCCGGGTAGACGCTGGTCACCCGGACGCCGTTGGCGTGCTCCTCCTGCCGCAGCGCGTCGGCCAGCGCGCGCACCGCGAACTTGCTGGCCGCGTACGAGCCCCAGGTCGGGTCGGCGCGCAGCCCGGCGCCGGAGTTGACGAACACCACGTGGCCGCGGGCCAGCCGCAGCGAGGGCAGCAGCAGCCGGGTCAGCTCGGCGGGCGCGACGGCGTTGACGTTGAGCTGGTGCTGCCACGCCTTGACCGGGGTCTCGGCGACCGTGCCGAGCTCGACCACCCCGGCAACGTGCAGCAGCGAGTCGAGTTCGACCGGCAGCGCCTGGTGCCCGAAGGCCCAGGACAGCTTGGCCGGGTCGTCCAGGTCGCCGACCAGGGTCCTCGCGTCGGGGTAGCGCTCGCGCAGCTGGGCGGCGCGGCGCGCGTCGCGGACGAGCAGCCAGAGCTCCTCGCCGCGGGCGGTGAGCTTGTCGGCGACGACGGCGCCGATGCCGGAGCCGGCGCCGGTGATCAGGTGGACACCCACGGTGGTCTTCCTTACTGGGGCTGGTGTGCGGACAGGTGGGCGAGCGCCTCGGCCGGGGTCTGCGCGAAGGCCACCAGCTCGGCGAGCGGGCGGGGCAGGAAGCCCTCGGCGTCCATCCGCTCCAGCTGGAGGCGCAGGCCGGTGTAGAAGCCCTCGCTGTCCAGGACGACCACCGGCTTGTCGTGCAGGCCGTGCTTCTTCAGCTCCAGCACCTCGGTGATCTCGTCCAGCGTGCCCACCCCGCCGACCAGCACCACCAGCGCGTCCCCGTGCGCCAGCAGCTCGGCCTTCCGGGTCGGCAGGTCCGGCATGGTCACCAGCTCGTCCGCACCCTCGTACGCCTTGTGCCGCAGGAACTCCACCGAGATCCCCACCAGCCGCCCGCCGGCGGCCCTGACCCCGTCGGCGAGCTCGCCCATCAGCCCGGCGTGCGAGCCGCCCCACACCAGCGTGTGCCCGGCCTCGCCGAGCAGCCGGGCGAACTCGGCCGCCGGGGCGGTGTACTTGGCGTCGAGGGAGTTGGCGGAGCAGAAGACCGTGATGTTCATAGTGCCCCCAGTCCTACCACCGGCCCGTGTGCCCAGGTCAAACCGATCAGAGCAGCAGTCCCCAGTAGACGAATGCGGCCAGCAGCACGGCGGCGCTCGCCCAGGACAGGAACCGGCCCCACAGGTTGGTGAACGTCAGCGCCAGCCGGACGGCGATCGCCGCCGCCGGCAGCACCGACAGGCCCCAGCACACCACCGCGGGCATGCCCGGGAAGACCCCCACCCGCAGCAGCCACATCAGGATGGTCGAGGCGATGGCGATCGACCACACCGACTCGAAGACGTCGTCGGACCCGCCCTCGTTCCTGCCGTACCCCCCGCCCGGCATCGGCCCCGGGCTGTCGCTGATGACGTACGACCCGTCGTCCAGCTTGCGAACGTACCTGTCCTTCATCGAGGCCCCCTGTCCGTCGCCGCCCCGGGACGCCGATTCTAAGCGGAGCCCCGCCCTCCCGGCAGTCCTCCGGCGCCCCCGGAAAACCCTTGGCCCACCGGGCTCTCGGCCTGCCACCATGCCGCGCGTGACGACGGTGGACGAAGCATGGCGGCGGTTGACGGTGCGGGCCCGCGAACCGGTGCTGGAGCAGTTGCGGCGGGCCGCCCGGGGCGAGCCGGTCGTTCCGGCGCTGTACCGCTGGGACAAGGGCATGGACCCGGCCGCGCCCGCCGCGCTGCCCTTCCTGGCCGCCCTGGTCCGCGATCCGGGCCTGCCGAACCGGGAGCAGTTGCTGGGCTTCCTGCTGCTGCTGGTCAACGCCGGCCGGCAGGAGGCCGCCGAGCGCCGCGCGCACGGCTGGGCCGCCGCCTGGCGGAAGCACCGCACGGCCCTGGAGCCGCTGCTGGCCGACCCGGCCCCGGAGGTGCGCAACACGGCCGGGCACCTGGTGGAGCGGGCCGCACCGCTGCTGGCGCGGATCCCGCTGGAGACCGAACCCTGGCTCCGGGTCCGGCAGTTGCAACGCCTGGGCGAGGTCGCCGACCCGGCCGACGACGCGGCCCGCGCCCTGCTCACCGACGCCCTGCACGGCGCCGACGGCCCCGACGCCGCCGCCCACCGGCTGGCCGCGCTGTGGGGGCTGGCCGCGCTGGACGCCGCCGAACCGGAACGCTGGGCCGACCGGTGGGTGGCGGCCGTCCTCGACCCGGCGGCGCCCGCGGCGGTCGACCGGCTGTGGACCCGGCCCGACGGCGACTACCGGGCCGAGCCGGCGCGCGAGGTCGCCTCGACCGCCCGGGCGCTGCCGCCGCGCCTCACCGCGCACCTCTCCGTCCGACTGGCCCGAGCCGCGCGGGACGCCGACCGGCCCGAGCTGTGCGCGGCCGCCCTGGAGGCCGGCTGGCGCCCGCTGCTGGACCTGCCGTCCACCGGCCCGCTCTGGCCCGCCACCGCCGGTGGACTGCTCGACCACCCCGATCCCCGGGTCCGGCACCGGGCCGCGGCCTTCCTCGCGGTGCTGGGCCGCGCGGCCGCCCCGTACGCCGACGCCCTGCACGCCCGGCTGGACGACACCGACGGTGACGAGTTCCTCGACGGCACCACCGCCGACCAGGCCCGCTGGGCGCTGGCCCGGATCGGCGACCCGCGCGTCCTGCCCGGCCTGGTACGGCAGTTGACGGCGGTGGAGCGGGAGAACGGCCGGGGCTTCGTGCGCGGCGACCCGCGCCGCCCCGAACCGTACGACGCGCTGCTCCCGCTGCACGGGCACGCGGCGGCACTGCGCCCGCAGGTCGCGCAGTGGGCCCGGGAGGGCGCGTCGCACGCCCGGCCGGACCGCCACCCGGGCGTCCGGCTGCTGGCGGCCTGGGACGGCCCGGCGGACGGCACGGAGCCGCCCTCCGACCCGGAGGCGGCGGCGCTCGGACTGCTCCGGGTGCCACCGGTCCGCCTGGTCCACGAGAGCCCGGCCCCGTACCTGCGCGGCACCCGGGCCGTCGCCGAGCTGTCCCGGCGCGGCCCGCTCTCCCCCGGCGTCCGGGCCGCCGTGGAGCACGTGCTGTCCCTGGACCGCCGGCTGTCCTGGCTCGGCGACTACCGGACGGTCCTGGACGACGAGCGGCTGCGCGACACCCTGCACCGGGCCCTGCGCGGCGAGGCGGTCACGGTGCCGCCGCTGTCACACCTGGACGAACTCGACTGCGAACTGGGGCACTAGACCCCGACGGCCCGCTCGGTGCTCGCGATGGTCGCCGAGCCGACCACCCGGGTGCCGTCGTACAGCACCACGGCCTGCCCGGGGGCGATGCCGCGGGCCGGGCTGTCGAGCCGGACGTGCAGTTCGTCCTCGCCCAGCACCGCGGTGACCGGGACCTCCTCGCCGTGCGCCCGCAGCTGGGCGGTGTAGCGGCCCTCGCCGGCGGCGGGGGTGCCGCACCAGCGGGGGCGGATGGCGGTCAGGGCGTGCACGTCGAGGCCCTCGACCGGGCCGACGGTGACGGTGTTGTTGACCGGGGAGATGTCGAGCACGTAGCGGGGCTTGCCGTCGGCGGCGGGGCGGCCGAGCCGCAGGCCCTTGCGCTGGCCGATGGTGAAGCCGTACGCGCCGTCGTGCTCGCCGAGCTTGGTGCCGTCGGTGTCGAGGATGTCGCCGGGGGCGGTGCCGAGGCGCTCGGCCAGGAAGCCCTGGGTGTCGCCGTCGGTGATGAAGCAGATGTCGTGGCTGTCGGGCTTCTTGGCGACGGCCAGGCCGCGCCGTTCGGCCTCCTCGCGGATGACGTCCTTGGTGGTGTCGCCGAGCGGGAACAGCGAGTGGGCGAGCTGTTCGGCGTCGAGCACGCCGAGGACGTACGACTGGTCCTTGGCGGCGTCGACGGCGCGGTGCAGTTCGCGGGTGCCGTCGGCGTGGTCGACGATCCGGGCGTAGTGGCCGGTGCAGACCGCGTCGAAGCCGAGGGCGACGGCCTTGTCGAGCAGCGCGGCGAACTTGATCTTCTCGTTGCAGCGCAGGCACGGGTTGGGGGTGCGCCCGGCGGCGTACTCGGCGACGAAGTCGTCGATCACGTCCTCGCGGAAGCGTTCGGCCAAGTCCCAGACGTAGAACGGGATGCCGATCACGTCGGCGGCGCGGCGGGCGTCCCGGGAGTCCTCCAGGGTGCAGCAGCCGCGGGCGCCGGTGCGGAAGGACTGCGGGTTGCTGGCGAGCGCCAGGTGGACGCCGGTCACCTCGTGGCCGGCCTCGACGGCCCGGGCGGCGGCGACGGCGGAGTCGACGCCGCCGGACATCGCGGCGAGCACGCGCAGGCGGCCGGTGGACGGGGTGGTCGGGGCGCCGGGGAAGTCAGTCATGGTGCCTCCAAGCGTAACGGGGGCGGCCGGCGCCCCGGCGGTCAGCCGTGCACCAGGGCGGGCGGTTCGGCGTCGGCGGGCGCGGCCGGGCGGTCGGGGCGGGGCAGGGCGAGGGCCAGCAGGAAGGCGGCGGCCAGCAGGGCGGCTCCGGTGCCGAAGGCGAGGTGGAAGCCGCCGGTGCCGCGTCCGGCGGCCAGTGCGGTGAGGACGGCGACGCCGAGTGCGGCGCCGACCTGCTGGGTGGTGTTGAGCAGGCCGGAGAGCAGTCCGGCGTCCTCGGGGCGGGCGTCGGCCATGCCGAGCGCGGTGAGGGCGGTGGCGGCGAGGCCGAACCCGGCGGCGCTGAGCGTGGTGGGCAGCACGTCGGCGGCGTAGTCGAGGGGCCCGGCGGGGAGCCGGGTGAGCAGGGCGATGCCGGCGGTGAGCAGGGCCAGGCCGAGCAGCAGGGTGCGGCGTTCGCCGAACCGGGCGATGGCGCGGGCGGCGAGCAGCAGGGAGACGGCGGCGATGGCGAGGGCGGCGGGCAGCATGGCCAGGCCGGTGGCCAGGGCGCTGTAGTGCTGGACTTGCTGGAGGTACAGGGCGAGCAGGATCTGGAAGCCGAACAGCGCGGCCAGCATGAGGAGTTGGATCAGGTTGGCGAGCGCGGTGGTGCGCCGGGCGAGGATCCGCGGCGGCAGCAGCGGGGTGGCGGTGCGGGTCTGCCGGAGTTGGAAGGCGGCGAGCAGGACGAGGGCGGCGGCGCCGGTGACCAGGGTGCGGGCGGAGGTCCAGCCGGCCGGGCCGCCCTCGACGATGGTGTAGACGCCGAGCATCAGTCCGGCGGTGACCAGGGCGGCGCCGGGGGCATCGGCGCCCGCCTTCAGGCCGGGGCCGCGGTCGTCGGCGAGCAGGCGGCGTCCGGCGAGCAGGGCGGCGGCGCCGATCGGCAGGTTGATGAAGAAGATCCAGTGCCAGCCGAGGCCCTGGGTGAGGACGCCGCCGAGCACCTGGCCGAGCGAGGCGCCCGCGGCGCCGGTGAAGCCGACGGCGCCGAACGCCCTGGCCCGCTCGGCGGGGTCGGGGAACAGCGCGACGACCATGCCGAGGCCGACGGCGGAGGCCATCGCCCCGCCGGCGCCCTGGAGGAAGCGGGCGGCGATCAGCGTCCCGGAGTTCACCGCGAGGCCGCAGAGCACGGAGGCGGCGGTGAAGGCGGCGATTCCGGCGAGGTAGACCCGGCGGCGGCCGAGCAGGTCGCCGAGGCGTCCGGCGAGCAGCAGCAGTCCGCCGAAGGCGACCACGTAGGCGTCCACCACCCAGGCCAGTCCGGCCGTGCCGGTGTGCAGGTCGGCCTGGATGGCGGGCAGCGCGACGGTGGTGATGGAGCCGTCCAGGATCACCATCAGCATTCCGGCGCACACCACCGCGAGGGCCGGCCAGCGGGTGCGGGACGGGTTCTCGGACACGGTTCTCTCCCTCCCGGGGCGCGCGGACGTGCGCCCCCGACAAGAGAGACCGTAGCAGATGGTTTTGTAGTAGACGATTTAAAAGCGGACGGCCTCCCGGTCGCGGGCTATCCCTGCCGGGCCCGCCGCGGCCTGCGCACCACGCCGCCCTCGTCGGCCACCGGGAACTCCGCCGCCCGCTGCAGCCGCTCCAGCGCGTCCACGAACACCTGCCGCTCCCCCGCCGACAGCTCGCCCAGCGCCTCGCCGTGCACCCGATCGACGATCACCTCGCCGCGCCGCACCAGCTCCTCGCCCGCGGGCGTCACCCGGATCACCTTCACCCGCCGGTCGGTCGCGGACGGGTGGCGCTCGGCCAGGCCGTCCCGCTCCAGCTCGTCGGCGGTGACCACCATGGTGGTCTTGTCCAGGCCGGCGATCGCGGCCAGCTGCGACTGGGTGCGCTCGGCCTCCATGGCGTGCAGCAGCACGCAGTGCTTGCGCGGGGAGCTGTCGATCCCGGCCAGGGCCAGCGACAGCCGGGTGTTCATCGCGTGCGCGGCCTGGACCAGCATCCCGGTGAGGTCGCGGACGGTGCGCTCGGGCAGGGGTGCGTTCATGCCCCCAGAATACGTCCGGTAGCAGAAGGTTCCGCCCGGGAGGGAAACCCGGCCTCAGCGGGCGGCGCGCACCAGCCCGGCCCGCCGGGCCCGCTCCACCGCGCCGGGCAGCGCGGCGGCCAGCGCCGCCACGTCGGCGGCGGTGGAGGTGTGGCCAAGCGAGAAGCGCAGCGAGGCGCGGGCCAGCTCCGGGTCGACGCCCATCGCCAGCAGCACGTGGCTGGGCTGCGGGACGCCGGCCGAGCAGGCCGAGCCGGTGGAGCACTCCACGCCCGCCGCGTCCAGCAGCATCAGCAGCGCGTCGCCCTCGCAGCCGGGGAAGGAGAAGTGCGCGTTGGCGGGCAGCCGCCCGTCCGCGCCCGGGTCCCCGTTGAGCACCGCGTCCGGCGCGGCCGCGCGGACCACGGCCAGCAGCTCGTCGCGCAGCGCGCCGACCGCGCCCGCGTAGCCGCCCTGCCGCTCGACGGCCAGCGCGGCGGCCACCGCGAACCCGGCCGCTCCCGGCACGTCCAGCGTGCCGGAGCGCACGTCGCGCTCCTGGCCGCCGCCGTGCAGCAGCGGGACGGGCTTGGCCGAGCGGGCGAGCAGCAGCGCGCCGACCCCGTACGGGCCGCCGACCTTGTGGCCGGTGACGGTCAGCGCGGTCAGCCCGGAGTCGGCGAAGGAGACCGGCACCTGGCCCAGCGCCTGCACCGCGTCGGAGTGCATCGGCACGTCGAACTCGGCGGCCACGGCGGCGAGTTCGCGGATCGGCTGAATCGTGCCGACCTCGTTGTTGGCCCACATCACGGTGACCAGCGCGACCGTCTCCGGGGCCCGCTCGATCGCCTCGCGCAGCGCCTCGGGGTGCACCCGGCCCAGCCCGTCCACCGGCAGGTACTCGACCTCGGCGCCCTCGTGCTCGGCCAGCCAGTGCACCGCGTCCAGCACCGCGTGGTGCTCGATCGGGCTGCTCAGCACCCGGCGGCGGGCCGGGTCGGCGTCGTGCCGGGCCCAGTACAGGCCCTTGACCGCCAGGTTGTCGGACTCGGTGCCGCCGCCGGTGAGCACGATCTCGCTGGGGCGGGCGCCCAGCGACTCGCCGAGCGACTCCCGGGACTCCTCGACGACCCGGCGGGCCCGCCGCCCGGCGGCGTGCAGCGAGGAGGCGTTGCCGACGGCCCCGAACCGCGCCGTCATCGCGGCGATCGCCTCGGGCAGCATCGGAGTGGTGGCGGCGTGGTCGAGGTAAGCCATAGCGGGAACCAGTGTAGGCGGCCGAAGAGTCACGATTTGGCCATTGCACCCTCTGCAACGCGCCGTTAGCCTTCCGGCCACGCTGCTGTGAGAGGGGAGGGGCCGTGTCCCAGACGGTCGACCGCGCGCTGACCATCCTGGCGTCGCTCGGCGAGGGCCCGGCGTCGCTGGAGCAGGCCGCCGCGAGGATCGGCGTGCACAAGTCCACCGCGCTGCGGCTGCTGCGCACGCTGCAGGAGCACGGCTTCGTCCACCGGCAGTCCGACCAGCGCTACCGGCTCGGCGGCCGGCTGTTCGCGCTCGCCCACCAGGCGCTGGAGGGCATCGACATCCGGCAGGTCGCCGCCCCGTACCTGGCGGTGCTCAACGAGCGCTACGGGCACACCGTGCACCTGTCCGTGCTGGAGGAGGACGAGGTGCTGTACCTCGACAAGGTCGAGGCGAAGTACCCGGACCACGGCCGCAGCTGGCTCGGCGAGGCCAGCCGGATCGGCAAGCGCGCCCCCGCGGTGGCGACCGCGGCGGGCAAGGTGCTGCTCGCGGACCTGCCCGCCGACAAGCTGGCCGCCTTCCTCGAGGGGGCCGACTTCCCGGCCCGCACCCCGCAGTCGATCCGCGGCCCGGAGGCGCTGCGGGCCGAGCTGGCCGAGGTGCGCCGCCGCGGCTGGGCGGTGGACCAGGCCGAGTACCAGGAGTCGGTGAACTGCATCGCCGCCCCGATCGCCGGCACCGAGGGCACCGCCATCGCCGCCTGCTCGATCTCCGCCCCGGTCCGGATCGCCTCGGTGACCGAGCTGAGCAAGCTGCTGCCGGAACTGCTCTGCACGGTCGAGGCGATCTCGCTGGCGTACGGCGGCTCCCCTACTCCTCGCTGGTGCGAGAACCGTTGCGGTGCCAAGCACGAGGTGCGCGCCAGCCGTACCTGAGCGCCAGCATCCGCATGGTGAAGGCGACCACCGCGGCCAGCGAGGCGTTCAGCGGGGTCAGCTGCCCGGTGCCGATCAGGACCGCCACCACGGCCGAGCCGACCAGCGCCGGGACGGCGTATATCTCGCGGTCCCAGCGCAGCAGCGAGGGCGGCTCCATCGCCAGCAGGTCGCGGATCACGCCGCCGCCCGCCGCGGTCAGCATGCCGCAGGCCACCGAGGGGACGGCCCCCAGCCCGTAGGTGTGCGCCTTGATGGTGCCGGTGACGCAGAACAGGCCCAGGCCCGCCGCGTCCAGCACCATCACCGCCCGGGTGATCCGCTCCACCTCGGGGTGCAGGAAGAACACCACCACCCCGGCCACCAGCGGGGTCGGGAAGTACCCGAAGCTGGTGAACGCGGCCACCGGCAGCGCCCCGATCACCAGGTCCCGCAGCACGCCGCCGCCCAGCGCGGTGGCCTCGGCCAGCACGCAGATGCCGAAGATGTCCATGTTCTTGCGGACGGCCATCAGCCCGCCGGACAGCGCGAACACGAAGATGCCGACCAGGTCGAGGACCTGCTGGACGTTGTGCGGGAAGATCTCGGAGGTCACCTGGTCAGTGTGCACACCGGCCCCCCGCGCCCCGCCGCCGGGCGGTCAGGCGAACTGCTCGTGCGGCGCGGGCTCGTGCGGCGCGGGCCCGCCCAGCGCGTTCAGCCGGGCCGGCATCCTCAGCGTGGTCATCCGCCGCCAGCCGCCCGCCCGCTCGTACGCGTACACCGCGTGGATGCCCGCCGCCAGCGCCGCCGACTTCGCCCTCGGCCAGCGCAGCAGCTCCCCCAGGTGCGCCATCACGGCCAGGCTGACGTCCCGGTAGGTGCGGATCTCCGCCCGGGCGGTGGCCTGCAGGGTGTCCAGGATCGCCCGGCCGTGCCCGTGGTACGCCAGCCGCAGCAGCTCCTCGTGGCAGAACGCCAGGTGGTTGTCCTCGTCGTTGGAGATCATCCGCACCGCCCGCCCCAGCTCCGGGTGGTCGCCGAAGACCTTCTTCAGCATCAGCATCTGCTCGGACGCCCGCTGCTCGGTGACCCGGCTGTGCGCCAGGTACGTGATCACGTCCCGCTCGGTCAGCGGCTCGTCGCGGCGCAGCCGGGCGTGCGCCAGGCCGATGCCCTGCCGCTCCAGGATCATCGTGTAGTCGGTGTCGTCCGGGACGTCCCGCTCGGCCAGGCCGCGCTTGTGCAGCAGCGCCTTGAAGATCCGGCCGTGCTTGTCCTCGTCCGCCCCGTGCCGGGCCACCTTCGGCGCCAGCACCGGGTCGGGCACCAGTCGGGCGATCCGGCCGTTCTCCCAGCCGCCCTGGTCCTCGCCCTTCGCGGCGATCGAGCAGAACAGCCGGAACGCCTGGTCGTCGTCGTGGAT
Organism: Kitasatospora sp. NPDC057198; assembly: GCF_042670125.1. NCBI lineage: Bacteria > Bacillati > Actinomycetota > Actinomycetes > Kitasatosporales > Streptomycetaceae > Kitasatospora > Kitasatospora sp. NPDC057198. The sequence continues at coordinate 46,415 of NZ_JBHUWH010000010.1, forward strand.
CTCCTGGAACAGACTGCGGGCCGACAGCATGGTGACCTACCCCTCGCGCGGGAGCCGGGACATTCCGCTCCAGTCAAGGCACCGCCCCCGCCTCCGGCAACAGCTCGGACGCGGGGCTGCGCCGTACGAAGGACAGCCTGGCCTGCGGAAGGGCCCGCCCTAGCCGACCAGGCGGCGCCGCCAGTCCAGGCCGACCACCTCGACGGCCCGCGACGGGTCGCCGCCCCAGCTGACCGTGAGAC
>NZ_JBHUWH010000011.1:0-46233 GCF_042670125.1 Kitasatospora sp. NPDC057198
GCTGTTCCCGCGGGCCGCCAACAACGCGCTCCACCCCCCGGCGGGCGGCGCCAGCCTCACACGGGGCTACGGGCCCCCGGGCGCGGGCCCGCGAGCGGCCGCGGCCCCGGGGGGGGGCGCCGCCCGCCGGGCGGACCGGGGAGTCACCCCGGTCCGCCGGGGCGGTGACGGTCGTGGCAGGCATCGACAACTTCCGCTTCTCTACGGGCCGGTGGCTACTTGCCGCTGAACGAGGTGTTCATCGCGGCCGCGGCCTCCTTGGTGGCACCGGCCACGTCGGACTTGCCGGTGATGACCTTCTGCAGCATCGTCGGCACCACGTTCTGGGCGTCGATCTTGGCCCAGGCGGCGTCCTTCGGGACGAACTTGGTGCCCGCCGCGATGGTGTCGGTGAACGGCTTCAGCCACGGCTGCTTCTGCACCACCTCGGCGCGCGCCGAGGACAGCGTCGGCAGGTTGCCCATCGCGTCGAACAGCGCCAGCTGGTTCTTCTTCGACGCCAGTTCCTTGATGAAGTCGGCCGCCAGGCTGCGGTGCTGGGTCGACTTCATCACGCCCAGGTCGTTGCCGCCGGAGAACGCCGGGGCGATCGTCCCGGCCGTGGTGCCCGGCAGCGGCACGATCGCGTACTTGTCCTTCGCCGCGCCCGCCTCCACCGCGCTGCGCGAGGAGTTCGGCAGGATCGCCATGCCGGCCTTGCCCGCCGCGAACGCCTCCACGGTCTTGCCGCCGGTCAGGTCGGCGCACTGCTGCGCCGGGCAGATCGCGTCCGTGAACAGGTCGGTGTACGCCTTCACGCCCGCCTGCGACTGCGCCGAGTCGATCGCCGAGGTGTATGCCGAACCGCCCTGCGTCGCCAGGTCGCCGCCGTTGGCCCACACGAACGGCAGCGCGCCGAAGGTGTACTTGCCGCCGACCGCGATGCCCAGCATGTCGCCGTGCGCGGCCCGCACCTTCTCCGCCGCCGACTTCAGCCCGTCGTAGGTGGTCGGCGCCTGCAGGCCCAGCTCGGTGAACACGTCGGTGCGGTAATACAGCGCCCGCACGCCCAGCCACCAGGGCAGGCCGTACGTCTTGCCGTCCACCACCGCGGTGTCCTTCAGGTCCTGCGGCAGGTCCTTGCCCTCCTCCCAGCCGGCCAGGTCGGAGGTGATGTCGGCCAGGCCGCCCGAGGCGGTGTAGCCGAACAGGTCGGTGTTGCCGAACTCCACCACGTCCGGCGCCGAGGACGGGTCGTTGAACGCGCCCTTCATCTTCTCGGCGCGCGGACCGGCGTCGGTCGGGATGTACGACACCTCGACCTCGACGCCCGCGTGCTTCGCCTTGAAGTCGGCGACGGCCTGCGCCACCACCTGCTCCTTCGGCGCCCGGTTCGCCTCGTCGTACAGCCACACCTTCACGGTGCCGGTCTGCTTGTCCGCGGAGACGGTGTTCTTCGCGGTGCCCGGCGCACAGGCCGTGGCCACGGTGCCGGCCAGCACGGCAAGGGCGGCACCACGGGCCAGCTTCTTCATGCTCAACGTCATCTCCTCGCCGCAGCGGGACGCACCTGCGCGCCCCGGGGCGAACCGGGACATGCAGTGGGGGGATCGGTGTGAGCGGGACGTTAGAAACCCGCCGGGCACGGCGACAAGAGCAGACCGCGAAAGTTCTGCACTGCAAAACGATGTGCTGCGGAACTGGCACCCGGCCGGTGCGCGCCGTAGCGTCACACCCCATGACCAGCACCGCCGCCGAGAGCCGGCCCGCCGAGGGCCGGCCGGAACGCAACCAGTCCGCGTCGCTGCGCCGCGCCCTCGCGGTGCTCGAACACGTCCGGGACCACGCGGCGGCCGGCACCGACCTCAGCCTCACCGCGCTCGCCGACGGCCTGGAGATGTCCAAGTCCACCGTGCTGCGGCTGGCCGCCCCGCTGGTCGACGCCCAACTCCTCACCCGCGACCGCGACACCGGCCACTTCCGGCTCGGCCCCGGCGCCCTCCAGCTCGGCCAGGCGTACCTCGCCACCCTCGACCTGCGCACCGCCGCCTCCGAGGAGGCCCACCAGCTGATGCGCGAGGTCGGCGGCACCGTCCACCTGTGCGTCCCCGACACCCCGTACGTGGTCTACGTCGACAAGGTCGAGAACGAGACCGCCGTCCGGATGGCCTCCCGGATCGGCAGCCGCGCCCCCATGTACTGCACCGCCGTCGGCAAGGCCATGCTCGCCTGGATGCCCGAGGACGCCTTCGCCGCCGTCGTCGCCGACGGCCTGCCCGCCATCACCACCCGCACCCTCACCTCGGCCGCCGCCCTGCGCGCCGACCTCACCCGGATCCGCACCCGCGGCTACGCCGTCGACGACCGCGAGAACGAACCCGAGGTCCGCTGCATCGCCGCCCCCGTCTTCGACCACAACAACACCGTCATCGGCGCCATCTCCACCTCCGCCCTCACCTCCCGCATCACCGCCGCCCGCGCCCGCGAACTCGGCCCCGTCGTCGCCGCCACCGCGGCCCGCGTCTCCCGGCGGATGGGCTCGACGCGCTGACGGCGCCGCCCCGCCCACCGGCGGGTGGACGGGGCGCCGGGCCGGGCGGGCGAACCCTCAGCCGGCCTTGGTGGTCTCGGCGCTCTCGGCGTTCCCGGTGGTCCTGACCGCTTCGGCGGCTCCGGCGGCCGGGGTGCGGCGGAGCCTGGTGCCGAGGCGGTCCAGGCCGATGACCAGGGCGCCGAGGACGGCGAACTCGGCGACCAACTCGACCATCTGGAGGCCGACCCAGGCGTAGCCCTTCTCGGTCGGGTCGAGGAAGAAGTACGGGTAGCGGACGGGGAAGTCCGGGAAGAGGATCGCCCGGGTCTCGGTGAGCACGGCGTAGCCGAGGGGGTAGGAGAGCCACAGCGGCAGGTCGCGCCAGCGGGAGGCGTTGCGCGGGGAGAACACCAGCCACTCGGCCAGGACCAGCACCGGAGTGGTGTAGTGCAGGAAGAAGCTGGACCAGTGCTGGAGCCGCTCGGGGCCGGAGAACAGGCCGGGGATCGGGTTCTCGCCGTGGTTGAGCAGCACGTGCGCGACGATGCCGGTGATGGTGATGTACAGGACGGCGGCGCCGCGCAGCCGGGGCGCCGGGGCGTCGGCGGTGTCGCGCCTGGCCATCCAGTAGATCGCGGCCAGGAAGTAGCCGAGCACGATCACGTTGCTCTGGATGGTGAAGTACACCAGCGAGCTGTTGCTGAGGAAGATCCCCAGGAACGCGGACAGGACGATGGCGCTGCGCCACCAGGTGGCGGGTCGGGCCCAGACGGTCATGCGGTCACCGGTCGTTCGTTTCGGCGGTGCCCCCCGTGGGCACGACAGGTCGCCGCACTCTACCCGCCGGTTCGACGGTCGGAAAAGATCACCGGTCGGGGGTGGTGCGCACCCGCCCGCGCGTCCGTCCGGGCTCAGAAGGACAGCTGCGCGGGGGTGTGGGTGTGGCCCTCGATGCCGGACGCGGCGCGCCCGATCAGCTGCTGGGCGAGGTCGTTGCAGGCGCGGGCGGCGGCCAGTTCCTCGCCGATCGCGGCGTCGGCGTCGTCACCCGGATTGCGCCGGGCCGTGCCGGTGCCGCGGGCGCCGGGGGCGCTGAAGCCGCTGAGCGCGGCGGTGCAGGTGGTGCGGGACTCGTCCTCGTCGAAGTTCAGGTCGACGACCCAGTGGTTCTGCATGGCGGTTCACCTTCCCGGCTTCGTTCCCTTCCAGCCTCCGCCGCGGTCCGCCGGGCGTCAACGCGCGACGGCGGCGGCCGCGACGGCGGCGGCCGGGACGGCGGTGGTCGGGTCGGTGGTGGTCGGGTCGGTGGTGGTCGGGTCGGTGGTGGTCGGGTCGGTGGCGGTCGGTCGGTGGTCAGGGGGTGCGGAAGCCGCGGAAGACCACGTCGGCGTGGCGGACGAAGCCGAGCCGCTCGTAGAGGGCGAGCGCGCCGGTGTTGGTGGCGGCCACGTGCAGGAACGGGCGTTCGCCGCGGGCGGTGATCCGGGCGGCGAGTTCGCCGACCAGGTGGGCGGCCAGGCCGCGGCCGCGGGCCTCGGGGGCGGTGCAGACGGCGGAGACCTCGGTGAAGCCGGGCGGCCGCAGCCGTTCGCCGGCCATCGCGAGCAGGGGACCGTCCGGGTCGCCGGGGTCGCGGACGCCCAGGTAGGTCCCGAGTTCGCGGGTGCGCGGCCGGAACGGGCCGGGGCGGGTGCGCTCCACCAGGGCCAGCATCTCGGGCACGTCGGCGGCCCCCAGCTCGACCACCCGCAACCCGGCGGGAGCGGCCGGACGGATCGGCTCCCGCTGCACCAACTGGTGCCCGTCCAGCACGAATTCGGGCTTCCAGTGGGCGGGCGGCAGCGCCGGGCAGCTGAACAGGTCCGCGAACTCCCCAGCCCCGAGCAGCCCGGCCAAGTCGTCCCAGTCCCCGGGCCCGGGAGCGGTGCCGACGCTGCTGAAGCTCGCCACCTCCGGGTCGTAGCGCACCGCCCGCCCGTGCCGCCGGGCCAGGTGCGCGTGAGCGCCGTGCAGCGAGGCGCCCACGGGGTCGTCCAGTACGGCGGTGTCAGGTGTGCCCATGTCCGCGGATCCCTCCCGGTCGATCGGTCCACCCTCCATGATCGGACACGCCCGTCGCGGATCCCGCGCACTGCGGTCACCGACGCGCTCGGGGCGCGTCCAGCCAGCCCGCCCGGTCGACGCGCGCCTGCCCGACGCGCGCCCTGCCCGGCGCCGCTGTGCCCGGCTGTGCCCAACCGCCGGGCCGCCTGCTCTGCTCGGTGCCCCGCCGTCGGCGTTGCCGGGCTCTTGTTACCGGCGAGTCACGTCCCTATCATCGCCACTGTGACAGCTTCACTGTCAAACCTGGGAGGCGGTCGCCGATGACCTCCGCAACACCCCCCTCCGGCCCCCTGGTGGGGGTTCGGGTGCTGGAGCTGGCGGGCATCGGGCCCGGTCCGTTCGCCGCGATGCTGCTCGCCGACCTGGGGGCGGACGTGGTGCGGGTCGACCGGCCCGGTGGGCAGGGCCTCGGGCCGGACCCGGCGCGGGACCTGACCAACCGCAACAAGCGCTCCGTCCTGGTCGACCTGAAGACGGACGCGGGCGCCGCCGCCGTCCGCGACCTGGCGGCCCGCGCCGACCTGCTGGTGGAGGGCTGGCGTCCCGGTGTCGCCGAACGCCTCGGTGTCGGTCCGGACGACTGCCTGGCCCGCAATCCGGCGCTGGTGTACGGCCGGATGACCGGCTGGGGGCAGGACGGGCCGCTGGCCGAGCGCGCCGGGCACGACGTCACCTATCTGGCGACCTCCGGCCTGCTCGGGCTGATCGGCCCGCCCGACGGGCCCCCGGCGATCCCCGCCAACCTGCTCGGCGACTACGCGGGCGGCTCGCTCTACCTGGTGGTCGGCCTGCTCGCCGCGCTGCACCACGCCCGCGCCACCGGCACCGGCCAGGTGGTGGACGCCGCGATCGTGGACGGCGCCGCGCACCTGTCCACCATGCTGTGGGGCCTGCTGGACGCCGGGCTCTGGCAGGACCGGCGCGGCACCAACCTGCTGGACGGCGGCGCCCCCTGGTACGGCACGTACCGCACCTCGGACGGCCGCTGGATGGCGGTCGGCCCGCTGGAGCCGCGCTTCTACGCCGAGTTCGCCCGTCTGCTGGAGCTCGGCCCGGACGCCCCCGACCAGTACGACCCGGCGCGCTGGCCCGAACTGCGGGAGATCCTGGCGGCCCGGTTCGCCACCCGTACCCAGGCCGAGTGGACGGCCCTGTTCGAGGGCCACGACGCCTGCGTGGCACCGGTGTTGACGCTCGGTCAGGCCGCCGAGCACCCGCACCTGGCGGCCCGCGGCAGCTACCCCGAACACGGCGGCACCCGCCAGCCCGCCCCCGCCCCGCGCTTCTCCGCCACCCCCGGCGCGCTGCGCACCCCGCCCGCCCGGCCCGGCGAGCACACCGCCGAGGTGGCCCGCGACTGGGCCGTCCCCGCCCTGGCCCCGGCAACGAGCCCCGCATCGAGCCCCGCATCGAGCCCCGCAACAAGTTCCGCCCCGAACCCGAACCCGAACCCCCCTGCCCCGCCCGCCTCCTGAAGGGACCAGCCCGTGCAGCGCGAGCTCTACACCGAGGAGCACGAGGACTTCCGCACCACCGTCCGGGCCTTCCTGGAGCGGGAGGTCGTCCCGCACCACGCCCGCTGGGAGCGGCAGGGCGTCGTCGACCGCTCCGCCTGGCTGGCCGCCGGGAAGGCCGGGCTGCTCGGCCTGGCGGTGGAGGAGCGGTACGGGGGCGGGGGCAGCGCCGACTTCCGGTTCGCCGCCGTGCTGGCCGAGGAGTTCGTCCGGGCCGGGGCCAGCGGCCTGGCCGTCGGCCTGCACAACGACATCGTCGGCCCGTACCTGACCGGCCTGGGCACCGAGGAGCAGAAGCGGCGCTGGCTGCCCGGCTTCTGCTCCGGCGAGCTGGTCACCGCGATCGCGATGACCGAACCGGAGACCGGCTCCGACCTGCAGGCGATCCGCACCACCGCGGTCGACGCGGGCGACCACTACCTGCTGAACGGCGCCAAGACCTTCATCTCCAACGGCATCCTGGCCGACCTGGTCGTGGTGGTCGCGAAGACCACCGCCGAGGGCGGCGCGCACGGCCTGAGCCTGCTGGTGGTCGAGCGCGGCGCGCCGGGCTTCGAGCGCGGCCGCAACCTCGACAAGATCGGCCAGCACGCGCAGGACACCGCCGAGTTGTTCTTCCACGACGTGCGCGTCCCGAAGGCCGACCTGCTGGGGGAGGAGAACCAGGGCTTCCTCCACCTGATGCGCAACCTGGCCCAGGAGCGGCTGGCGATCGCGGTGGCCGCGATCGCCGCCGCCGAGTCCGTCCTGGAGGAGACCATCGGGTACGTCAAGCGGCGCACCGCGTTCGGCCGGCCGCTGGCCAAGCTCCAGCACGTCCGGTTCGAGATCGCCGAACTGGCCACCGAGTGCGCCGTCACCCGGGCCTTCGTGGACCGCTGCGTCACCGAGCACAACCGGTACGCGCTGACCCCAGTGGACGCCTCGATGGCCAAGTGGTGGGCCACCGAACTGCAGAAGCGCACCGCCGACCGCTGTCTGCAACTGCACGGCGGCTCCGGCTACATGAGCGACAGCGCGGTTGCTCGGGCGTTCACCGACGGGCGTGTCCAGACCATCTACGGCGGCACCACCGAGATCATGAAAGAGATCGTCGGCCGCTCCCTGCTCTCCTGAGCCCGCCCCGCCGACCGACCGAAACCGTCCGAAAGGCACCCACACCGTGACCACCGAAGCGTACGTCTACGACGCGATCCGCACCCCGCGCGGGCGCGGCAAGCAGAACGGCTCCCTGCACGGCACCAAGCCGATCGACCTGGTGGTCGGCCTGATCCACGAACTCCGGCGCCGCTTCCCGTCGTTGGACCCGGCGGCGATCGACGACATCGTGCTCGGCGTGGTCAGCCCGATCGGCGACCAGGGCTCCGACATCGCCCGGGTCGCGGCGATCGCCGCCGGGCTGCCCGACACCGTCGCGGGCGTGCAGGAGAACCGCTTCTGCGCGTCCGGCCTGGAGGCGGTCAACCTGGCTGCGGCGAAGGTCCGTTCGGGCTGGGAGGACCTGATCCTGGCCGGCGGCGTCGAGTCGATGTCCCGGGTCAAGATGGGCTCGGACGGCGGTGCCTGGTTCGCCGACCCGATGACCGCGTACGAGACCGGCTTCGTCCCGCAGGGCATCGGCGCCGACCTGATCGCCACCGTCGAGGGCCTGAGCCGCACCGACGTGGACGCGTTCGCCGCCGAGTCGCAGGCCCGCGCGGCGAAGGCGCAGGCCGACGGCCTGTTCGACCGCTCGGTGGTGCCGGTGCGCGACCGCAACGGGCTGGTGGTGCTGGGCCGCGACGAGTTCATCCGCCCCGGCACCACCGTCGAGTCGCTGGCCGGGCTCAAGCCGTCCTTCGCCGACATCGGCGAACTCGGCGGCTTCGACGCCGTCGCGCTGCAGAAGTACCACTGGGTGGAGTCCATCGACCACGTCCACCACGCGGGCAACTCCTCCGGCATCGTGGACGGCGCCGCGCTGGTCGCGATCGGCTCGCGGGAGATCGGCGAGCGCTACGGCCTCACCCCGCGGGCCCGGATCGTCTCCGCCGCGGTCTCCGGCTCCGAACCCACCATCATGCTCACCGGCCCCGCCCCCGCCACCCGCAAGGCGCTCGCCAAGGCCGGGCTGAGCGCCGCCGACATCGACCTGGTCGAGATCAACGAGGCGTTCGCCGCCGTTGCCCTGCGCTTCATGCGCGAACTCGGCTTCCGGCACGACCAGGTGAACGTCAACGGCGGCGCCATCGCGCTCGGCCACCCGCTCGGCGCGACCGGCGCCATGCTGATCGGCACCCTGGTCGACGAACTGGAGCGCCGCGACCTGCGCTACGGCCTGGCCACCCTGTGCGTCGGCGGCGGCATGGGCATCGCCACCGTCATCGAACGCGTCAACTCCTGACCATCCGTCAACTCACGTACACACCCAAGGACTTCACAGACATGACCGACGTGAGCAGCCCCATCCGCTGGGAGCAGGACCAGGACGGCGTGGTCACCCTCGTCCTCGACGACCCCGCCCAGTCCGCCAACACCATGAACGCCGCGTTCACCGACGCGCTCGAAGCCACCGTCGAACGGCTGTCCGCCACACCGGAGTTGACCGGCGTCATCGTCACCTCCGCGAAGAAGACCTTCTTCGCCGGCGGCGACCTCACCCTGCTCTCCGCGGCCGGGCCCGAGGACGCCGAGCGGGTGTTCACCGACTCGATGCGGATCAAGCGGGCGCTGCGCCGGCTGGAGACGCTCGGCAAGCCGGTGGTCGCCGCGATCAACGGCGCCGCGCTCGGCGGCGGCCTGGAGATCGCCCTCGCCTGCCACCACCGGATCGCCCTGGACGCCCCCGGCAGCAGGATCGGCCTGCCCGAGGTCACCCTCGGCCTGCTGCCCGGCGGCGGCGGAGTGGTGCGCACCGTGCGGATGCTCGGCATCGCCGACGCCCTGCTCAAGGTGCTCCTGCAAGGTCAGCGGTACCGCCCGGCGCAGGCCCTCGAGCACGGCCTGGTGCACGAACTCGCCGCCACCGCCGAGGAGATGGACGCCAAGGCGCGCGCCTTCCTCGCCGCCCACCCGACCAGCCTGCAGCCCTGGGACGCCAAGGGGTACAAGATCCCCGGCGGCACGCCCAGCACCCCCGCGCTCGCCGCCAACCTGCCCGCCTTCCCCGCCAACCTGCGCAAGCAGCTCAACGGCGCGCCCTACCCGGCGCCGCGCAACATCCTGGCCGCGGCGGTGGAGAGCAGCCAGGTCGACGTGGACACCGCGTTCGCCGTCGAGGCCCGGTACTTCACCGAACTCGCCTGCGGGCCCACCTCGAAGAACATGATCAAGGCGTTCTTCTTCGACATGCAGGCCGTCAACTCCGGCGCCTCCCGCCCGAGTTCGGTGCCCGAACGGAAGGCCGCGAAGGTCGCGGTGCTGGGCGCGGGCATGATGGGCGCGGGCATCGCGTACTCCTGCGCCGCGGCGGGCCTCGACGTCCTGCTCAAGGACGTCACCGCCGAGGCCGCCGAACGCGGAAAGGCGTACAGCGCGGGCCTGTTGGACAAGCAGGTGGCCCGCGGCCGGATGACCGCCGACGAGCGCGCCGCGTTCCTGGCCCGGATCACCCCCACCGCGGACGCCGCCGACCTGGCCGGCTGCGACACCGTCATCGAGGCGGTCTTCGAGAACCCCGAGCTCAAGCACAAGGTGTTCCAGGAGGTCCAGCACGTCGTCGCGCCCGACGCGCTGCTCTGCTCCAACACCTCCACCCTGCCGATCGGCCTGCTCGCCGAAGGCGTCGAACGGAGCGCCGACTTCATCGGCCTGCACTTCTTCTCGCCCGTCGACAAGATGCCGCTGGTCGAGATCATCCGCGGCCCGCGCACCGGCGACGAGGCGCTCGCCCGGGCCTTCGACCTGGTCCGGCAGATCCGCAAGACCCCGATCGTGGTCAACGACTCCCGCGGATTCTTCACCTCCCGGGTCATCGGCCAGTTCCTCAACGAGGGCGTCGCGATGATCGGAGAGGGCCTCGACCCGTCCTCCGTCGAACAGGCCGCCGCCCAGGCCGGCTACCCCGCCAAGGTCCTCGCGCTGCTCGACGAACTCACCCTCACCCTGCCCCGCAAGATCCGCAACGAGGCCCGCCGCGCCGTCGAGGAGGCCGGCGGCAGCTGGACCGGCCACCCCGGCGAAGCCGTCCTGGACCGGATGCTCGACGAGTTCGACCGCCCCGGCCGCAGCGGCGGCGCCGGCTTCTACGAGTACGCCGACGGCCGCCGCACCCGGCTCTGGCCCGGCCTGCGCGAGCACTTCGTGCAGTCCGGCGCGGAGATCCCGTTCGAGGACATGAAGGAGCGGATGCTGTTCAGCGAGGCGCTCGACTCGATCCGCTGCCTCGACGAGAACGTCCTCACCTCGGTCGCCGACGCCAACATCGGCTCCATCCTCGGCATCGGCTTCCCCGCCTGGACCGGCGGCGTCCTCCAGTACGTCAACGGCTACCCCGGCGGCCCGGCCGGCTTCACCGCCCGCGCCCGCGAACTCGCCGCCGCCTACGGCGAACGCTTCACCCCGCCCGCCTCGCTGGTCGCCCTCGCCGAGAGCGGCGGCCGCTACTAGGAACGGCTGCCGCTACCAGGAACGGCCGCCGCTCCGGTGCAAGGGCCAACAGCCGTCAGGGGACGAACGGTTGGGGAATCCGGCCACCGGCGGCGGCCGCAGTGGCTACTGTTGCGTCGACCGCTCGTTCGACTTCGCCGGCCGACGCAAGGAGCGCACGCGTGACACCCGTCCTGCGGGCCAGGGCCCTGCACGTCAACTACGGCCCGACCGCCGCAGTGGCGGGCGTGGACCTGAGCATCGGCCCCGGAGAGGTGGTGGGGGTGGTGGGTGCGTCCGGATCGGGCAAGACCACCCTCCTGCACTGCCTCTCCGGGCTGCTGGCCCCCGACAGCGGCAGCGTCCTCTTCCGGGACCGGCCGGTCGAGACCATGACGGAGCGCCAACGCGACGAACTGCGCCGCTCCCACTTCGGGTTCGTCTTCCAGTTCGGCGACCTCGTCCCGGAGTTGACGCTGGTGGAGAACGTCTCGCTGCCGCTGCGCCTGCAGGGGGTCCGGGCGGCGCGGGCCCGGGAGCGGGCGGCCGAGCAACTGGACGCGCTCGGTGTCGGGCACCTGGGGCCGCGCACGGTCGGGGAGGTGTCCGGCGGGGAACTGCAGCGGGCGGCGATCGCACGGGCGGTGGTGCACCGTCCGGACGTGGTGTTCGCGGACGAGCCGACGGGCGCCCTGGACGACCGCAACTCCGAGGCGGTGTTCGACCTGCTGCTCCAGCAGGCCCGCACGCACGGCGCGGCGGTGGTCCTGGTCACCCACGACCGGCACCTGGCCGCCCGCGCCGACCGCACCGTGGTCCTGGCCGGCGGCCGGGAGGTCGGAACCGGAACGGAGGCCGGAACCGGGGCCGGGACGGGGACCGGGGCCGGATGAGCGCGTCGTTGCGGACCGCGCTCGCGGTCGCCTGGCGGACCGTCGTCTCACGCCAGGGGCGGCGCCGGGTCGTGCTGCTCGCCCTGGTCGGCGCGGTGGCCGCGCTGGGCGTGCTGGCCGCCTTCGGCACCGCGGCGATGCAGGGGCGCGAGAACGCCCGCGCGGCGGCGATGGTGCCGGTGCTCGGGCCCCAGCCGGGGCAGGGCGGCGCCCCCGTGTTCAGCCGCCCCGGAGTCGCGGAGACCGGGTGGAGCGAACTGGAGCAGGACTACCGGGGCCACCGGGTGAAGGTCGTGCGGGTGGCCGACCCGTCCGGCCGCGGTCCGCTCGCGCCCGGCATCACCGCCTGGCCGCACCCGGGACAGGTGCTGGTCAGCCCGGCGCTGGGGAGGCTGCTGCGCGACTCCGGCGGGCCGATCGGGCGCTGGTTCGCCGGCCGGGACGTCGCCGTGCTGCCGCCCGCGGCCGTCGGCAGCGCGGGCCAACTGCTGGCCTACGTGGGGGTCGCGCCCGAGGAACTGCGGACCGGCCAGGGCCCGCTGATCGGGTTCGGCGGCGAGGGCGGCCCCGGATTCGGCTGGTACCCGGCGCTGGGCTGCATGCTCTTCCTCGTCCTGCCCGGCTTCGCCCTCGTGCTCACCGCCAGCCGCTTCGGCCGCCAGGTCCGCACTGTCCGCCACCAGGCGCTGCGGCTGCTCGGCCTGCCCGCCTCCTGCGCCCGGCTGGGGGGTGCGGTGGAAACCGCGCTGCCCGTCGCGGCGGGGGCACTGCTCGCCGTGCTCGCCTGGCCGTGGCTGCTGCCGGACGCCCTCGCCCTACCGGTGACCGGCCGGGAACTCTTCGGCGCCGACCTGCGGGTCACGGCCGCTCGGTCCGCGCTCGCCGTCGCGGTGCCGGCCGTCCTCGCCGGGGTGCTGGGCGCGGCCACCGCCGCCGGCTCCGCCCGCACCGCGCGCGGTGTGGGCTTCCTCAGGCCGGTACGCCTCACCAGCCCGTGGGTGGCGCTGCTGTTCGGCGCCGGCCTGCTGCTCGTCGCGGTCGCGTACTGGCGCCACAAGGCCCGCGACCCGCTGCTGTGGACGGCCGTCGTCCTCCTCGGCGCCGGCCTGCCCAGTGCCGCGGCCTGGAGCGGCCAGCGACTGGCCCGGCTGCTGGGACGGATCGAGGCGGGCACCGTCTGGTTGCTGACCACCCGTCGGGTCGCCGCCGACGCCCAGTCGAGGTTCCGGGTGGCCGGGATGGTCGGGGTCGCGGTGTTCGCGGTCGGCGCGGCCCAGCCCGTCGCCCAGGTCCTCGCCCAGCCGAACCTGCCCTGGACCGTCCAGGCCCGCGCCGCCGGGCACGCCGACCTGCTGACCCGGGCCGAGACCCTCGAATCCGTCCCGCTCCACCTGGACGAGCCCCCGTCCGCCGTCCGCTCCCTCGTCCCCGCCGTCGCCCTGTGGGAACCCGGGCAGGACACCGCCGCCCGCCCCGCCGCCACCGCGCTCGTCGCCACCTGCCCGCAGCTGGAAGCCCTCTTCGCCCGGCCGCTGCCCGACTGCACCGGCGGCCGGATGGCGCTGCGCCGCGACGACGTCCCCGCCCCGGCGGACACCGGGACGGCCGGGCCGCTGCTGGTCCGCTCCGCCGACCTCACCCGCGCGCAGACCCTCCCGCCCGCCACCGCGGCACTGACCGTCCCGGACGGGCAGGACGCCCCGGTGGAGGCCGCCATGGTGCTGCCGCCCGACGACCCCGCGCTCACCGCACTGGGCGAGCCCTTCCAGCACACCGCCTACCTGCGGGTCGCGGTGGACCCGGCGGCCTGGGAGGACGTACGGGCCTGGGTCGTGTCCTCCTCGCCCGCGCACCGGCTGGAGAACTCCTACCAGATGTCGGAGACGGTCGACAGCACCGGCAGCTGGGTCCTGCTCGGACTGGCCACCGCGGCCGCGATCACCCTGCTCGGCGCCGTGCTGTCCGTCGCCGAGGACGGCGGCCGCCGCCGCGAGTGGTTCGGCCTGCGGGCGCTGGGCGTCCCGCGCACCCGGCTGACCGCCGTCCACCTCGCCGAATCCGCCCTCACCTCGACGGTCACCGCCGCCCTGGCCACCCTCGCCTCCGGCACGGTCGGCGCCGCCTACCTGCGCATCAACGACGACCGCCTCGACAGCGGCCTCCCCTACCTCCTCGCCGCGCTCGCCGGGGTCGCCGCCGTCGTCCTCACCGCCCTCGCGAGCAGCTGGACCACCCTGCGCACCCCCCGCCGCCGCCGACCGCCCGGCGCCGCTCCGCCTGCGGACCCCGCCCACCCGGCGCCGCCCCGGCCCTGACCGTGGCCCGGCGCGGGGCCGCGAGGGCCGGGCGGCCGGCGCTCAGCCCCGGTCCGCCCCGGCGCCGCGCGCGGCCAGCAGGCGGCCGGCGCCGATCAGGCCGGAGTCGTCGTCCGCGACGCCGAGCACCACCATCCGGCGGATCTCCTCGGAGCTCAGGCCGAAGCAGCCGAGCCGCTCCAGCTCGGCGGTCAGCAGTTCGGCGTAGCGCGGCCCGACGGCCAGCGCGAAACCGCCGATCAGCAGGTAGCGGCGGATGCCGATCGAGGTGAACATCGCGGTGATCGCCGAGGCCAGCGCGGTGAACCCGCCGCGCAGCGCCTCGGTCGCGAAGCCGTCCCCGGCCCGGACGGCGGCCACCACGGCGCGGTTGTCGAGCAGTCCGGGGTCGGGGGCGGCCGCCGCCAGGGCGGAGCGGGCGTAGCCGTCCGGGTCGGCGAGCGCGGCGCGGCGGGCGGCGGCCAGCGCGCCGCGCCCGGAGGCCAGGGCGCCCAGGTGGCCGCGGCCGCCGCAGTCGCAGGGGGCCGCGTCGGGCGACGGGTCGACCGTCCAGTGGCCGATCTCGCCGCCGTGCCCCTCGCTGTCGAGCAGCACCTCCCCGTCCCGGAAGACCTTGTTGCCTATCCCGGAGCTCACCGTGATCAGGCAGAACGGCCGCTCGTCCGCGGGCTCCACGTACCGCCACACCGCCGCCGTCAGGTCGTTGACCACGACGACCGGCAGGCCCAGCCGCTCCTCCAGCCACTGCCGCACCGCCACCTGCTCGCCCGGCCCGCCCCAGACGGTCGGCGCGGCCAGCGCCCGGCCGTCCGCGGTGACCGGCCCGGCGAAGGCGACGGCGACGGCGCTGCTGCCGTGCCGCTCGACGGCCTCGGCGGCGAGCGCGGCGACCTGCTCCATGACCCGGGTCTGCACCTCCGCCACCGGCAGGTCGGGGTGCTCGCCGATGCCGTCGGTCGGCACCCGCCGGACGTCGGTGACGGTGTCCTCGTCCACCCCGTAGCGGGCGGTGCGCAGCGTGGTGCCGCCGAGGTCGATCACGGTGAATGCGGCGTCGGACAAGGGTCGCTCCCCAGGCTTCGGTGCTCGGACGGTGCTGCGACGACGCAGGCCGGACCGCCGTCGCGGCGTGATCGTACACGCCCGCGACCAAATATGGGAGCGCTCCCACGGCGGCTTTCGCCGCCCGCCGCCCGGTCCGCCGGTAAACGGGGTGCGGCAGCGGGAGCCGCCGCGCACCATGGTGGGCGGCGCCGTCCGTTCCCGTCGAAAGGCCCCGAGGCATGATGAGGCAGTGGCCGACGGCAACCGTGCGGACCGCGGCCGACGGGTACTACGGGAGGCGGATCGCCTCACCGCGGATGCTGGTCGCAGGTGCCCCCGCGAGCCTGGCCGGGCTGCTGGAGCCGCAGCTCGACCGGCTGGAGTCGGAGCGGCGGAGCCGGCAGGCGGACGCCCGACTGCCGGACGGGGCCGTGCTCGACCTCTACCTGGACACCTTCGACCCGGAGCACCCGGAGGACGACCTGCGCCCGTTGGCCGACGCCGCGGCGGAGGACGAACGGCGGGCCCGACTGCTGCTCCGCCGGGAGTTGGAAGCCCTGGGGTACGGCCTCGACCCGGACCCGGATCCGGACCCGGATCCGGACCCGCACGCGCCGCCCGCCGTCCGGACGTACCCGTGGCCGGCGGCCCGGACGGCCGTTCCGGTCGGCGGCGAGGCGTTCGACGACCTGCGCCGGGCCGAGGCGTACGTGCTGGCGCAGTACGACCGCGCCGTCCGCGCGGCCTGCACCGCGGCGGGGCTGGAGCCGACCGGGGAGGCGGTGGGGCGCCCGCACTTCCTCTTCGAGGCCCGCGAGCCGGACTCGCTCCGCGGCGACGGCCCACCGGTCGTCTTCGTCCCCGCCCCGGGGGAGGACGGCCGGGACGGGGTGGAAGTGGGCTGGACGGACGACCGGAAGGGCTGGTTCCAGGGCCCGTACGAGAACTGGTCCGGGTGGAGCGGGGACGTGCGCGAGCCGCTGTCGCTGCCGCTGTTCGCCCACCCCGAGGACGTCGCCGCCGTCGTGCGGCAACTGCTGGCGGGCGAACGCCCGATCGTCCCCCGGCCCCGGGAGTGGGAGCACACCGACGCGCTGACCACGCTCTGGGAGCAGGCCGGGGCGCTGGAGCGGCTCCACCGGGAGCGCGGCGAAACGCACTGGTGACAGGGCCGGGGTCGGCGGCGCGGCCCGGGGCGGCATGATCGGGGTCGTGACCACGCCTTCCGCACCTTCCGATCCCGCCCTCCGCTACCCCGAGGTCGCGGCCCGCGGCAGCCTCGCCGCCGCCCTCCGGGCCGCCGCGCGGGGCGGCCTCGACGGCGTTCCCGTCCGGCCGTCGGGTTCCGTGCCGCTGCTCTCCGCCACCGTGGGGAGCGTGCTGCCGTACCGCGGGCTGCTGACGATCGACGCGCGGACGCACGAGCGGCGGTGGGACGTCCGGAGCGCCGAGCCGTTCCCGGGCGGGATGCTGCTCCGGGGCGGCACGGACGACCTGGCGGCGGTCGCCCGGGCGGTCCGGGCCTGGTACGAGGGGGACGGGCTGGCGGAGGTCGAGCGGGCGGCGCCGTTCCTCCGGCGCTCCGGGCGGTTCGAGGAGCCGGGCCCCGCTCCGGCGGAACTGGTCGAGTCCGAGTGGCAGCGGATGCGCCGGGCGGCCGCCGCGCTGGAACTCCCCTGGCGGGACGGGTTCCTGGCCCTGGTCGAGGCGGCGTACGCCGAACCGGCGCTGCGCGCGCTCCACCCGTTCACGAGCCACTGGACGCTGCGCTTCTCGACCACCACCGGCCCGTTCCTCGCCCACGTCGGACCGGGCCTGTCGGTGGACGGCGACGGCGTCTTCGGGGTGGGCCGGGGCTTCGGCGCCCCGGACCTCGGCCGGTTCGCCACCGCGCGCGAGGCGGTGGCACTGGCGGTGCGCCACCTGCCGTCCGGCCTGGGCCCGGTCGGGTACGGCCGGCAGCGGGCGGAGGGCTGAGCACCGTCCCGTCGTTCCGCGCCGCCGGGCCCCGGCCCGGTCAGCGGCCGTCCCGGCCCGGTCCGTCCTCGCCCCGCCCGTCCTCGCCCTGCCCGCCCTCGGTCTGCCTGTCCTCGGCCTGCGGGCGGGCCAGCTCCTCGGCCAGGGAGCGTTGGAAGGCCGTCACCAGGGCCTGGACCACCACCGGCTGGATCCGGTCGGCGAGTTCCCGCATCCGGTCCAGTTCCTCGGGGGGCGGGTCGCTCTCCCGGTACGGGCGCCAGACGGTGTCCCGGAAGAGGCGGTGCAGGTCGTGGGCGGTGGCCCGGCTGTGCAGGCGGACCACGGCGCGGGCGGCGAGCAGGGTCTCCAGCGGGATCGGCACGTCCAGCACCCGCACCCCCAGCGGGAGCAGGCCCGGGTCGAGCTTGAACACGTCCGGGTCGGCGGTGCGGTGCAGGGCGCCCATCGCGGCGAGCGAGTCCAGGTCGGCGTCCGAGAGCGGGCGGCCGGCCCGGCGTTCGATCTGGTCGCGGTGGGCCTCCTCGGCCGACTCCGGCGTCCAGGAGGCGACCAGGGCGCGGTGGATCGCCAAGTCCAACTCGCCGATGTCCTGCGGGAGTTGGGTCAGGTAGCGATCGATCGCGGCCAGCGTCAGCCCCTGCCGCTGGAGCTCCTCGATCAGCTCCAGCCGCCCCAGGTGCTCGGCCCCGTACCAGCCCACCCGCCGGGCGCCCAGCTCCGGCGGCGGCAGCAGCCCCTTCGCCGCGTAGAACCGCAGCGTCCGCACCGTCACCCCGGCCCGGTCCGCGAGTTCCTCCACCGTCCACCGCGGCCCGTTCGCCACGCCCGCTCCCTCGCCCCGGCCCCACTGTGACAGCAACTGTGACAGCAGCAGTGTCGCACCGGCCGGGGTGGGCGGTCCATCGGCCCCGGGGTCAGCCCAGCGGGAGCAGTTCGGGGTGGTGGCGCCTGGTGACCGCAGGGTGGGCTCGGGAATAGCCCTTCAATTCGTTTGCGCCGAAGTCGGAGTAGAGCGGATTCGAAGGGTCCTGGGTGATGCCGGGGGCGTGGTGGGCGTGCGGGAAGTCGAGCGGGGCGATGTGGGCGTCGAGGCGGGGGTTGTAGAAGAACGGGACGGAGAAGCGCTCGCGGGCGCCGGGCGGGGAGAGCACGCGGTGCGAGGTGGCCCGGAGGTAGCCGTCGGTGGCGACCTCGAGGAGTTCGCCGAGGTTGACCACGAAGGCGCCCTCCAGCGGGGGGACGTCGAGGAAGGTGCCGTCCGGGCGCTCGACCTGGAGGCCGCCGACGGTGTCCTGCAGCAGCAGGGTGACGAAGCCGTAGTCCTTGTGGGTGCCGACGCCCTGCGGGGGCCCGGCGGGGGCGCTGCCGGGGTAGCGGACCAGCTTGAGGTGCAGGTGGGGGTGCGGGGCGAAGGCGTCGTCGTAGAAGTCGGGGCGGGCGCCGATCGAGGCGAGCAGTTCGTGCAGCAGGCGGTGGGCGACCGCGCCGAGCCGGTCGATCCAGTGCAGGGCGGCGGTGCGCAGTTCGGGGAGCGCGGCGGGCCACTGGTTGGGGCCCTCCAGCCACCAGTACGCGGGCTCGCCCGGGGCCGGGACGTGCGGGGGCAGTTCGGGGCCGATGTCGAGCTGGTCGCGCCAGTCGCGGCGGCCGCCGGTGTGCTCGTCGCCGGTGCGGGTGTAGCCGCGGAAGTGCGGGGAGTTGAGGTTGCTGACCGCCAGCCGGTCGGCCTCGGGGAGGGCGAAGAAGGCCCGCATCGCCGAGGTCAGCGCGGCGGTCTCGGCGGGGGTGACGCCGTGGCCGGTCAGCTGGAAGAAGCCGACGCCGGTCGCGGCCCCGCGCAGTCCTGCGTGCAGGCGGGCCCGGTCGGCCGGGGTGCCGTCGGCGAGCGAGAGGTCGATCACGGGGAGGGAGGTGGGGTGCTGCTGCGTCATGGGGGTGCGTCCGCGGTGCTGGGACCCCGGGGACGGCGGATCGCGCCGGACGGCCGGGGGAGAACGGGGGCCCGCGCCTCCGAACGGGAGGAACGGGGGCGGGGCCGGGAGACGGGATGGGGTCAGGCGGAGCGACGGCAGGACGCGCTCGTGACGCGGAGCAGGTCCACGTGGCGACGGCTGACGAGAAGGGGCACCCCACCAAGGCTACCGCCCCCGCCCGGAAAGCCCCCGACGGAAAGCGCCGCCCGGAAAGCCCCGGACGGGGGCCGGTGGCGCGGGGCCCGGTTGCGCGGGCCCGGTGGCGCTGCGGCTCAGTAGCCGGTGGCGCCGTCGATGCGCTCGCGCAGCAGGTCGGCGTGGCCGTTGTGGCGGGCGTACTCGGCGAGCATGTGCACCAGGATCCGGCGCAGCGAGACCGGCTGCCCGGTGGCCTTGTGGACGCCGGTGGCCTCCAGCGAGGGGGTGTCGGCGACGATCCGGCGGGAGATCTCGACCTGGGCGCGCCAGGTGGCGAACGCCTCGTCGAAGTCCCCGTCGAGGCGCTCGAAGTCCTGGTCGGGGTCGTCGTCCGAGTAGTACAGCACCGGCCGGGACTCGTCCCCGGCGAACTGGATCTGCAGCCACCACTGCTCGACCCCGGCCAGGTGCCGCACCAGGCCGTGCAGGGTCAGCCCGGACGGCGGCACCAGGAACTCCGAGAGCCGCCCGGCCGGGACGCCCGCGCACTTCAGCGCGAAGGTCTCGCGGTGGAACTCCAGGTACGACAGCAGGACCTCCCGCTCGTCGCCGACCAACGGCGGATCGGTGCGGCCCGCGGCGTCGGCCCAGGCGGGGGAGAAGGTCTGCGGCGCGGTGGTGGGCCGGTCGGCGGGTTCGTGGACGGGTCGGTCGCTCATCGCCCCAGCCTGCCAGCCGTCACCGACAACGGGCGGGCCCCACGCGGGAGATGGGGACGGGAGCGGGTGCCCGGCGGGACGGTCGCGGCGGGACGGGGGCTCACAGGGTGACGACGAGCTTCTTCGCGGAGACGCCCTTCCGCAACTCCCGCAGCGCGTCGGGGACGGCGGCCAGGCCGTGGCCGACGACGACGGCGTCCGGGGCCGTCCGGTAGGCGCCGGAGGCGAGCGCGGCCGGCAGGAAGTCGGCGTAGACGGCCGGTCCGACCTCGTTGTCCTTCAGGGTGCCGCCCCAGATGCTGCTGACCCGCACCCCGCGCCGCCGCGCCAGCCACCCGGGGACGCGGGTGAGCAGTGCGGGCCGGGCCGAGGCGATCCGCCCGCTGCCCGCGGCCCGGGCGGCGACCGGCACCGTCCGGCGGAGCGAGCCGGCGCCGATCGCCAGGGTGCCCGCGAGCGGCTGGTCGCCGATCAGTTCGAGGAGTTCCGCGACGGCGGTCGGGCTGTTGCGGTCGACGGCGTGGGCCGCGCCCAGGGAGCGCAGGTGGTCGAAGTTGTGCGGGGACGAGGTGGCCAGCACCCGGTAGCCGGCGTTGCGGGCGAGCTGGACCGCGTTGCTCCCGACGCTGGTCGAGCCGCCCCAGACGAGCACCGTCTCCCCGCGGTCGGCCGGGTCGGGGCCGGGCAGCGCGAGGCCGAGGTGGTCCTGCTGGAACAGGCCGGTGGCGGCGGTCGACAGGGCCAGCGGCAGCACGGCCGCCCGGGGGAGGGGCAGCGCGTCGGGGACGGGGGCGACCATGTGCTCCAGCAGGACGGCGTAGTGCTGGAAGGCGCTCTCGGCCGGACGGTTGCGGGACCGGTCGACCCCGAACGCGTGCCCGAGGACGCGGTCCCCCGGGCGCAGCCGGGTCACCCCGGGGCCCGTCTCGACGACCTCGCCCGCGACGTCCGAGCCCACGACGGCGGGGAAGGCCAGCCAGGGCAGGGCCGGGCGGTAGAGGAAACCCGGCAGCCCGTCGATCGGGTTGACGGCGACCGCCCGCACCCGGACGACGACCTCGCCCGCCGCCGGCGGGGTGTAGGGCGCGGGCCCCACCTCGAAGGGCGCGCCCGGCTTCGGCAGCCACAGTGCGGTGTTCGGGTGCGTCATCTCCGGGCCTCTTCCCTGGGTGCGTGAGTGTCCGGCTCCCGAGAGTAGGCAGTGCCTAGAAAGTAGTCAATGCCTACTTGCGGATAGGATGGGGCGCATGTCCCACCGGCCCTTCCACCACGGCAACCTCCGGGCCGCCCTGCTCGAACAGGCGGAGGCGGTGCTCCGCGAACGCGGCCTGGACGCCCTCTCCCTGCGCGAACTCGCCCGCGAGACCGGCGTCAGCCACGGCGCCCCGCGCAGCCACTTCCCCGACCGCGGCGCCCTGCTCGACGCGCTCGCGGAACGCGGCTTCCTCCGGCTCGACGAGGAGATCCGCCGGGCCGCGACCGGGGCCGCTGCGCAGGACGGCCGTGCGCGGGACGACCACGCCCGCACCCTGCACGCCGCGGCCTCGGCCTACCTGGGGTTCGCCGTCCGGGAGCCCGCCCTGCTCGACCTGATGTTCGCGACCAAGACCGACGAACCCCCGGAGGCGGTCCGCGCCGCCGCCGGACGCCTGTTCGGCACCATGAGCGGCCTGATGGACGCGGGCGTCGCGGCGGGCGCCTACCCGGCCTCCGAGGTCGAACGGCTCACCCTGCTGCTGTCCGCGACCGTCCAGGGCGTCTCGGCGCTCGTCACCTCCCGCCGGATCCCGGCCGACCTGGGCGAGGCACTCATCGGCGACGGCATTGCCCTCCTGCTCTCCGGCGCGGCCGCCGGACGCTGACCGTGCCGCCGGACGGTCGTCGGGCCGCCGCGGTCAGCGCTCCGCGCGGCGGCCGCGGACGGCTTCGGTCACGACCACCGTCAGCCCCGTCAGGGCCAGCAGCAAGGCCAGGACGGCGAACGGCCAGTCCCACGGCGACGGCACCGGGAAGGAGACGCCCAGGCAGGCGATGGCCGACCCCAGCACCACCAGTAGCAGCCGCATCCGCCGGAACAGCCGCAGGTCGGAGAACTCGATGCCCTGGCGGTGCATCGACTGCTCCAGGCGCAAACCGGACCGGACCATGCCGCCCCCGAACGCGACCTGTACCGCCGCCACCGCCACACCCGCGATCGACACGAGCCCTCCCTCTTCCGCCGGGGAGCGTACTCTCCCCGCCGCGCGCGGGGGAGGCCGGCTGCGCCCGGAGGAGACGGGCGGGCGGAGAGCGAGTGGGCCCGAACGGCAGCCGGCGACAGGGAGGGGGACGACGCCGCTCCCGACGGACGCGGCGGTGCCGGACTGCGCGACCGCACGCCTACGCGGCGGCGTTCACCGCCGTTCCGGGCGCGAGTCCGGGGGCGCGCCCTGATCGTCCGCGCTACCCGTGCCGTCCGCGCCGGGGCGGTGGGTGGTCTCGGCGCTGGCGTCGGCGGTGGCGTCGTAACTCTCCTGCGGGCCGCGGACGTCCGGGTCGGGCTCGCGGGCGGGCCGGACGCCGGCGGCCCGGTCCCCGTAGCGGCGGTCGCCCTCGGCGTCCGGGCGCTCCCGGTCGGGGTCCTCGGGCGCGGGGTCGCGGTGTGCGGTCATCGGAGCCTCCTCGGCCTCGGGGCGTGCGGTCCCGGCCTCCCGGCTACCCGGCCGCCCGGCGGGCAATCCGGTCACGCACCGGACGGCCGGAGGCGGTGCGCCGGCACAGCGCGCCGGTACACCTGGCGGGAGCCGCCCTCCGGGCCCGGGTCGGCGGGCTCGGCGGGGGAGAAGCCCAGGCGCTCGTAGAAGACCCGGGCGCCACTGGCCACCGCGCCCGGGTGGTCCGCTCCGAAGGTCACCACCTCGACCGTCCGCACGTCGGCCGGGCAGCGGGCCAGTGCCTCGGCGACCAGTGCCCGCCCCAGGCCCAGGCCGCGGGCCCCGGCGTCCACCACCAGCCAGTGCAGGTGGCACACCGGCGGGTGCTGGCCGACCAGCAGACCGCCCAGCAGGGTGTCGCCGTCGTCCGCCACCAGGGCGCTGCCGCGGGCGAGTTGGTCCGCCACGGCGGCATGGAAACCGGGGTCGTCGACCATCGGCCCGAACCAGTGCTCGACCTGCCCGGCCAGCCGCACCAGCCCGGCGGCGTCCTGCGCCACCCCCGTCCGCACCCGTACTCCCGTGCCCGTGCCCGTGCCCGTGTCCGTGCCCGTGTCCATCCCCGACCCCGTTCGTCTGTCCGGCCTTGACCCTGACCCGCGGGTCAGGGGCTAGCGTTCCGGCACTTCCCGCCGGGCGCCGCCCACCGGCCGTGCCCGGCGCCCCCGATGAGCCGAGGAGCCGTCATGAGTGTGCCCGCAAACGCGTCCGGAGGTCTGCCCGCAACCGTCCGCGAGATCAGGCTCGCCCGTCGCCCGCAGGGCCGTCCGGTGGCCGCCGACCTGGCCGTGGTCGAGGTGCCGGTGCCCGAACCGGCCGAGGGGCAGGTGCTGCTGCGCAACCGGTGGTTCCAGGTCTTCGCGGGCCTGGCCTCGCTGCTCGGCGAGACCCCGCCGAACGCGCCCCTCCCGTCGATCGAGGCCGGCGGCACCCTGTTCGGGCCCGCCGTCGGCGAGGTGGTGCTGGCCCCGGAGGGCAGCGGGCTGCGCCCCGGCGACCTGGTCTTCCACTTCCAGGGCTGGCGGGAGTACGCGGTGGCCGACCCGGCCGCGCTCGCCCCGCTGGACGGTCAACTGCCCGACCCAGCGGCCCGCCTGACCTCCGGCGCGGTCGGCTACGGCGTGCTGACGCGCACCGCGCCGCTGCGGCCCGGCGACACCGTGCTGGTCACCGGCGCGGCCGGCGGCGTCGGCACGCTGGCCGGGCAGACCGCCAGACTGCTCGGCGCGGGCACCGTCCTGGGCACCACCGGCTCGCCGGCCAAGGCCGGGCGGCTGCGCGAACTCGGCTACGACGCCGTCCTGGTGGACGAGCGCACCGGCGGCGCGGACGGCCCCGCCCGCGCCGAGCGCTTCGCCCGGCAGCTCGCCGAGGCCGCCCCCGACGGCATCGACCTGCTGATCGACACGGTCGGCGGCCACCAGGCCGAGGCCGCCCTTGCCGCGGCCCGCCCCGGCGCCCGCGCCGCCCTGGTCGGCGTGCTTGCCGACCAGCTCGGCGATGCCGGGACCGCCCCGGCCGCCGCGACCCCGCTGCGCCTGGACGCCTTCCAACTCATCGTCAGGGGCCTGCAGTTGGCCGGTCACTCGAACGCCGGGCACGCCGAGGTGGAGGCCGAGTGGCTGCCCCGCTTCGGCGGGTGGCTGCGCTCCGGCGCGATCACCTTCCCGCACGCCAGGGTGAAGGGCCTGGAGCAGGCCCCGCGGGCGTTCCAGGAGATGACCGAGGGACGGCACTTCGGCACCGTCCTGGTGGAGCTGTAGTCCGGCGGCGGCGAGCGGCCCGGCGGCCGGAATGCCCGGACCCCCGCGCTGGTTCGACCGGTGGACGACCGGATGACCGGACGACCGGACCATCGGACGACCGGACGACCGGACCACCGGTCAACGGCCACCGGGGAGGGCCTGACGGACATGCGGATCGGGGACGCGGCGGCCGCCGCCGGCACCACGCCCAGGGCGCTGCGCCTGTACGAGCAGCGCGGCCTGCTGCCGCCGCCCGCCCGCACCTCCAGCGGCCAGCGGGTCTACGACGGCACCGACGTGGCCCGGGTCCGGGTGATCCGCACGCTGCTCGGTCTCGGCCTCACCATCGAGGACCTGCGCGGCCACGCCGAGTCCTTCGACCTGCTGGCCGCCGACCCGGGCCGCCGCTGCGCGAACAACAGCGGCGGCCCGGTCGTCCGGCACCGGCTGGCCGTACTGGACGCCGAGATCGCCCGGCTGACCAGGCTGCGCGCTGCGCTGGCCGCCGCCGCGCTGCGCCCCGGGCCGGGCTAGCCGGCCCTGTCCGGTCCTCAGCCCGCGTGGTGCCGGGCCAGCAGGACGGCCTCCCGGCGCAGCGCCTCGTCGCCGGTGCGGTCGGCCGCGGCGAGCAGCTCGCCGGGGAAGGCGTCCTGCAGGTCGGGGCGGTGGGCGAGCAGCCCGTAGGTGGCCCAGAGCAGGTGCTCGCGGGTGAGCGGGTCGGGGCGGTGCGGGGCGTACCAGACGTGCTCGAAGCGGGGGCGCAGGGCCGGGTCGGTGAGCAGGGTGAGCATCCGGCGCAGGTGGCGCACCGGCAGGTCGGGGTCGAACGCGGCGGAGGCGTGCACGGCGGCGACGTACAGCGCCGGGTGGTCCTCGGTGAGCGTCTCGGCGAGGACGGCGCGGGCGCCGGTGGTGCCGGTGAGGGCGAGCGCGCGCAGCAGGGCGAGCCGGACGGAGGGCTCGGTCTCGGTGCGCCACAGGCCGAGCAGGGTCGCCGGGTCGGGGGCGAGCGGGAGAGCGGCGCGGCGGACCGCCGGGTCCGGGTCGGCGAGCAGCGGGAGGGAGCCGGAGCGGTGCCGCTCGGCCAGCGCGGGGTCGGCGGGCAGCAGGCGCGCCAGCAGCACGGTCAGCGGGACGCGGGTGCGGCCCATCTCCGGGTCGGCGGTCAGCGCGAGCAGCAGCGGCAGCGCGGCGTGGGCGGCGGACGGCGCGGGCCGGCCGGGCTCGGGGACGAGGCAGTGCAGCAGTTCGCAGTCCTCGGGCCGGGCGTCCGGTCCGGCCAGCGACAGGCGGTGCAGCACCCGCGGCACCATCGTCGCCGGGCTCGACCAGTGCGCGGTCTCCAGGCCCTCCCACAGCGCGTCGTCCAGCGCGGTCAGCGGTATTTCGGTGGTCATGCGCTCCCCCGTACTCCGTGGTGCTCAGTGAAGTCGTTCCCCGTGAAGATCGGCTGTCATTCTCGGCGGGGACCGCCGTGCTGTCGTGTGGATTTCGGGCCCGGGACGAAAACTTTGCCGAGGCGATGCGGGGGAGTGATGAGGGGTCACGGAAGGGATCGGCACGGTGGCCGACCGTCGCCGCCCGGCCCCCAGGACGCGGCTCGCGGCGACGGTCGGCGACGGTCGGTGACGGGCCGTCAGCCTGTGTGTGGACGGCCCGTCAGCCCCCCCGTGTGGACAGCCCGTCAGTCCTGGGCGGACGGGGCGGCGCCCACGTACTGTGCCAGGTGCCGGCCGGTCAGGGTGGTGCGGTCGGCGACCAGGGCGGCGGGGGTGCCCTCGAAGACGATCCGGCCGCCGTCGTGGCCGGCGCCGGGGCCGAGGTCGATGATCCAGTCGGCGTGGGCCATCACCGCCTGGTGGTGCTCGACCACGATCACCGAGATGCCGGAGTCGACCAACCGGTCGAGCAGGCCCAGCAGTTGTTCGACGTCGGCCAGGTGCAGCCCGGCGGTCGGCTCGTCCAGCACGTACACGCCGCCCTTCTCGGCCATCCGGGCGGCCAGCTTGAGGCGCTGGCGTTCGCCGCCGGAGAGCGTGGTGAGCGGCTGGCCGAGCGTCAGGTAGCCGAGGCCGACGTCGGAGAGCCGCTTCAGGACGGCGTGCGCGGCGGGTGTGCGGGCCTCGCCGGCGGCGAAGAACTCCTCGGCCGCGTCGACGGGCATCGCCAGCACCTCGGCGATGTCCCGGCCGCCGAGCCGGTACTCCAGCACCGCGGCCTGGAACCGCCGGCCCTCGCACTCCTCGCAGACCGTGGCGACGCCGGCCATCATGCCCAGGTCGGTGTAGACCACGCCGGCGCCGTTGCAGGTCGGGCAGGCGCCCTCGGAGTTGGCGCTGAACAGGGCCGGCTTGACGCCGTTGGCCTTCGCGAACGCCTTGCGGATCGGCTCCAGCAGGCCCGAGTACGTCGCCGGGTTGGAGCGCCGCGAGCCCCGGATCGGGCTCTGGTCGATCGCCACCACGCCCTCCGGCGCCCCGCCCGCCAGCGCCTTCCCGCTCACCAGCGAGCCGTGCACCAGCGAGCTCTTCCCGGAGCCCGCCACGCCCGTCACCACCGTCAGCACGCCCAGCGGCACGTCCACGTCGACCTTGCGCAGGTTGTGCGCGTCCGCCCCGCGGATCTCCAACACGCCGGTGGGGGTGCGTACTTCGGGCTTGAGCGCGGCCCGGTCGTCGAAGTGCCGGCCGGTGACGGTGCCGCTGGCGCGCAGTCCGGCCACGCTGCCCTCGAAGCACACCTCGCCGCCCGCCGCGCCGGCCCCGGGGCCGAGGTCGACCACGTGGTCGGCGATCTCGATGGTCTCCGGCTTGTGCTCCACCACCAGCACCGTGTTGCCCTTGTCGCGCAGCTGCCGCAGCAGCGCGTTCATCCGCTGGATGTCGTGCGGGTGCAGGCCGGTGGTCGGCTCGTCGAAGACGTACGTGACGTCGGTCAGCGAGGAGCCCAGGTGCCGGATCATCTTCACCCGCTGCGCCTCGCCGCCGGAGAGCGTCCCGGCGGGGCGGTCCAGCGAGAGGTAGCCGAGGCCGATCGCGGTGAAGGAGTCCAGCAGCTGGCCCAGCGAGACCAGCAGCGGGGCCACCGACGGCTCGTCCAACTCCCGTACCCAGTCGGCCAGGTCGCTGATCTGCAGGGCGCAGGCGTCGGCGATCGAGATGCCCTTGATCTTCGAGGCGCGGGCGTCCGCGCTCAGCCGGGTGCCGTCGCACTCCGGGCAGGTGGTGAAGGCCACCGCCCGGTCCACGAACTCGCGGACGTGCGGCTGCAGGGCGGCCCGGTCCTTGCTGAGCATCGA
Source organism: Kitasatospora sp. NPDC057198 (assembly GCF_042670125.1). Lineage (NCBI taxonomy): Bacteria > Bacillati > Actinomycetota > Actinomycetes > Kitasatosporales > Streptomycetaceae > Kitasatospora > Kitasatospora sp. NPDC057198. The sequence continues at coordinate 27,494 of NZ_JBHUWH010000011.1, forward strand.
CTTCCGGACCCGCAGCACCAGGCCCTCGTAGGTCATGTTGATGCCGGCGATCTTCATCCGGACCGGCTCCCGGTAGAGGAAGTCGTGCCGCTCCCGCTCGGTGTACGCGTCGATCGCCTTGTCCGGGTCGACCAGGCCGGACTCGGTGTACAGCCGGTAGTTCCAGCCGCCCGACTTGTAGCCGGGGATGGTCAGCGCGCCCTCGTTCAGCGACTTCGAGCCGTCGTACAGCTGCCCCAGGTCGATGTCCGAGACGCTGCCCCGCCCCTCGCAGCGCGGACACATCCCGCCGGCCCGCCCGAACGTCCGCTTCTCGGTCGTCGTGCCCTCGCCGCGCTCCACCGTGATCGCCCCCGCGCCGTGCACCGTCGGCACGTTGAAGGAGAACGCGGGCGGCGGGCCCGCGTACGGGTCGCCGAGCCGGCTGAACAGGATCCGCAGCATCGCGTTGGCGTCCGTCGCGGTGCCCACCGTCGAGCGCGGGTCGGCGCCCATCCGCTGCTGGTCGACGACGATCGCCGTGGTCAGGCCCTCCAGCACGTCCACCTCGGGGCGGCTCAGGGAGGGCATGAAGCCCTGGACGAAGGCGCTGTACGTCTCGTTGATCAGCCGCTGCGACTCGGCCGCGACCGTCCCGAACACCAGCGAGCTCTTGCCCGAGCCGGACACCCCGGTGAACACCGTCAGCCGGCGCTTGGGCAGCTCCACGCTGACGTCCTTCAGGTTGTTCACCCGGGCCCCGTGCACCCGGATCAGGTCGTGCCCGTCCGCCGCGTGCCGCCCGTCCCCGCCGTCCGCCGGTGACCCCGCCCGTGCCGCGCCGCTCATCGTCCTCGTCCCTCCGTCCGGCGGCGCCCGTGGCAGCGCCGCCGCCCCGATCCAACCATCCGGAACCGTCGGCAGCCGGTTCTCGTCCCCACCAAGCGCGGGTAAAGTGACCGGCCGAACCACCCGGGAGGCACCCATGCGGACACAACGGCGGATACCGGACCGGAAACGGTCGATGACGCGGACGGCCCCGGGGGCCGCCGCGCTCACCGCCGCGCTGGCCGCGCTGGTGCTGCTGGGCCCCACCGCCCCGTCCGCCGCGGCAGACCCGTCGCCCGCCGCGTCCGCGTCCGCCACGGTCTCCGCGTCTCCCACGGCTTCCGCGTCCGCCACGGCTTCCGCGTCCGCCGCCGCGTCCGGGCAGCTGCCCGCCGAGGCGTCCCAGTCCGAGCGGCTGGCCGCCGAGCTGCGCAAGAGCCCGGTCTACGTCTCCGCCGACCTGCCGCGCGAGGTGCCCCGCTCGCTGGCCCCCGCGTTCGCCGAGGCCGCCAAGCGCACCGGCGTGCCCACCTACGTGCTGGTGCTGCCCGACTCCGACCGGACGCTGCTCGCCCAGGTGCACGACCGGCTCGGCGCCGACGGCCTGTACGTGCTGGTCGAGAAGTACGGCGGCGTCACCGTCTCCGCGTTCGGCGTCGACCTCCCCGCGGAGCAGGCCGCCCGGATCGCCAACCACAAGGTCCCCTACGACGCCGGGGCGCTCGCCAAGTTCACCGCCTTCGTCGACAAGGTCGTCCAGGACGAGGGCCAGGTCAACGCCGAGTCCGAGGCGGTGTACCGGGACCACGACGACGACCTGCCCCGGGCGTACCTCTCCTCCACCGACCGGCACAACCAGAACCTGCTGCTGGGCCTGGCCGTGGTGGTCATCCCCGGCCTGCTGCTCTCCCTCGGCCTGTGGTTCTCCCGCCGCCGCCCGCTGCGCCCCGCCACGGCCGCCCGCACCACCGGGGGCGGCCGCCCGGCCGTCGACCTGGGCAAGAAGCCGTCCGTCGCCCTGACCAAGGGCACCACCAAGACCACCACCAAGACCACCAAGGCCCAGGTCAAGAAGGGCGGCAACGGCGCGGGCGGGAAGGGCGTCGGACGCCCGCAGCCCGCCGCGCTCGCCCCCGCGCCGCTGCGCCGCGGCGTCCTGGCGGTCACCCTGCTGGCCACGGTGGCCTCCGTGCTCGGCGTGGTGCTCGCCGCGCCCAAGGTCTTCCCGCAGACCCTCGACGACCCCGACATCACCGTCACCCGCGCCGACCTGGAGGCCCGCACCACCGAGGCCGCCGCCGCGCTCACCGCCGACGGCGGCATCTACCAGGACGCCTCCGCCCCGACCCCGCTGACCGCCGGGCAGCTCGCCGCCGTCCGCCAGCGGATGGCCGAACTCGCCACCAAGACACCGGTGTTCCTGCTGTTCACCGCCTCCGCCGGCGACGACGAGAGCGCCGGCAACAGCTCCGTCCTGCTCGGGCAGGTCCGCCAGCGCACCGGCCTGGACGGCGTCTACGTGCAGATCGACCCGGTGAGCGGCTACCTGCAGGTGGAGGAGTACGGCGCCGCCGAGACCGACCTGGCGAGCCGGTTCCGGAAGGCCGACCTGCGCTACCCCGACCGCGAGGGCACCTCCGACGACCTCAAGATCCCCGAGCGGCTGAACACCGTCCTGGACGAGGTCGCCGCCGCCCGGCCCACCGGTGACGAGGGCCGGAGCGCCGACGACGAGAAGCTGCCCGAACTGGACAGCAACAAGCTCCCGCCGCTGTTCAGCAACGACTTCGGCGGCGGCGTCGTCCTCGGCGCCATGCTGCTCGCCGTCCTGCTGCTGCTCGCCTGGGCCGCCGTCGCCACCGCCCGCGCCGTGTTCCGCTCCCGGCAGCTGCGGGCCGCCACCACCGCCCCCGCCCGGCGCACCGGCACCGGCCCCCGGCGCACCGCCACCCGGCCCTCGGCCCGCCAGCTGCGCGGCTGGGCCACCGAGGACACCCGCGCCCTCGCCGTCCGACTGGCCGCCGCGGCCCAGGACGACCCCCGCCGGATCCGCGCCTGGGACTGCCTGGACGCCGCCGAACTCCTGCTCGGCGGCAACGGCGGCAGCGACGCCACCCCGGCCGACCTGGCCGCCGCCGTCGCCCTGGCCCGCGCCGGGGCCGACACCCTGGACGGGCGGCAGGGGCCGAAGCTGTGCCGCCTCAGCCCGCTGCACGGCGTCGCCGACGGCGGCAAGGTCCCGTCCTGGTTCGCCACCGTGGACCTCGCCCCGGGCTCGGCCCACCTGTGCGTCGAGTGCAGGGACCTCCTGCAGTTCGGCGGCGCCAACCGGTACGCCGCCGACCCGGCCGCCCGCCGCACGGAGACCGACAGGCGGCTGCTGCGCCTGCCCCTCGTCGACGGCGGCGCCCCCGTCGCCTGGACCGAGGCCGGGGAGGTGCTCCCGGCCGCGCTCGACGGCGTGGACGCGCTGGTCCGGGGAGCCCGGGAGTCCGCCAGTGTCCAGTGACCTTCCTGCCGGCACCCTCCGCACCGTCCGTGCTGTCCGTGCCGTCCGTGCTGTTCGCGCCGTCCGCCCCCTTGCCGTCCGCCCCCTCGCCGGGCATGTCCTTCCGGCCGCACTCGATGGCCTCGACGCACTCATCCTCAGGGCCCGGGAGTCCGCCAGTGTCCAGTGACCGCCCCACCACCGCATCCGGCCGCCGCCCGCTGACCGGCCCGGCCGCCGCCCGCCCGCTGCCCCGCCTGCTGGCCGTACTGCTGCTGGCCTGCGCCGTCCTGCTCGGCACCGGCGGCGGCACCGGTTCCGGCCTCGGGTTCGCCGCCCCGGCCCGCGCCGCCGACGCCACCCCCGCCACCACGGCGACCGGCGCGAGCATCGCCGAGGCGCTCAAGACCGCCCCGGTGTACGTCGACCCGGCCTTCGCCGCCGCCGTCACCCCCGCCCAGCAGCAGCAGATCGCCGAGCAGATCGCCGCGACCGGACTGCCCATCAAGGTGGTGCTGGTGCCGCTGCAGAAGGGCGACGCCTTCGACGGCCGGGCCAAGGCGATGGCCGCCGTGGTGCAGGAACGCCTCGGCCAGTCCCCGCTGATCATGATCACCAGCGACGACTACGGGAGCTGGCTCAACGGCTACGAGTGGCCCGCCGACAACGCCCACCAGGCCCGCGACGCGGCCAACGCCGTCGCCCTGATCAAGGAGCTCAAGGACGCCGGCCTGGCCGCCAAGATCGGCCGGGCGATCGAACTGATCAGCACCGGCAAGGGCACCGAGGTGTACAAGGCCGAGGCCGACCGCGTCGACCGGGAGCACGCGGCCCGCGCCGGCACCGAGGACCACGCCGACCCGTCCTCCCCGTCCTCCTCCTCCGCCACCGGCCCGTTCGCGATCGTCGCCGTCCTGGTGCTCGCCCTGGTCATCGGCTCCGCCCTGCTGGTCCGCAACCGCCGCAGGCCCCGGCACACCGCCTTCACCTTCCCCGACGCGGTGTTCGCCGCCGACCGGGCCGCCGACGAGGCCGGACTGCGCCGCCAGGCCGCCGACGAGGTGCTCGCCCTCGGCACCGCCCTGGACGGCGCCGACGGCTCCACCACCCCCGGCCTCGGCCGCGCCCTGGACGCCTACGACGCGGCCGGCCGGGTCCTCGACCGCGCCGACGGCCTCCCCGACCTGGCCGGCGTGCTCGCCCTCGCCGCCGAGGGACGCGCCGCGCTCGCCGCCGAACCCCGGCTCCCGCTCTGCTTCTTCGACCCCCGGCACGGCACCGCCGCCCGCCGCACCACCTGGCGCCCGCTCGGCCGCCGCGACCGCGTCGACGTCGCCGTCTGCACGGACTGCGGCCAGGCCCTCAAGGCCCGCCGCTCCCCGCAGGTGCTCGCCGTCCGCGACCACGGCCGCACCGTCCCGTACTTCGAGGTCCCGGCCGAACGCAGCCTGTGGGCCGCCACCGGCTACGGCTCGCTGCTCTCCGGCCCGGACGACACCCTGGCCGCCCGGGTCGGCGCCGGCGAGTTCAGCCGCGCCGCGACCCGGCGGCAGGCCGCCGACCACAAGGACTGAACCCGGGGGCCGGGCCGGGCGGGCGGGTCGCCGTCGGCGAGGTCCGGCTTCGGGTCCGGTCGTGGCGGGTCCGGGCGGGTCCGGGCGGGTCGGGGCCGGGTGGCAAGGTGCCTGCCGCGAGGGCTGAGCCCCGGGGCCGGGGCGGGTGTTCACGCGTGCGGTGGCCACGGCCAGGCGGCCGCCGCCGCGTCCGCCTCCGGGCCCGGCGCCGTCCCGACCGCCTTCCGCGTTCCCGTCCCGGTCCCGGTCCCGGTCCCGAGGGCCTCCGGCTCCAGCGCCGGGACGGTCTCGGCCGCCAGCCCCTGTTCCGCCAGCAGCCCGCACAGCCAGCCGGCCTCCGCGGGCGTCCCCGGCAGGCCCGCGCCGGCCAGCAGCTCGGCCAGGGCGACCGCGTGCGCCAGTGTTGTCCCCGGCAGGGCCCGGCGCAGTACCCGCAGCGCCGCACCCCGCCCCGCCGCCGGGTCCACCAGCCGTACCCGCACCGGCCCGTACCGCTCCAGCACCGGCCCGCGCACCCACGCCGGCGCCTCGTCGAAGCCGAAGCCCAGGCAGCCGCCGCCGTCGCACGCCGGGCACCAGGACTCGCCGTCCCAGCCCAACTCCCCGTCCTGGACGAACTGCCCCACACCCCAGCGCAGCACCGCCCCGCACGCGCACGGCACGTCGGCCTCCGCACCCCAGCTGTGACTGCGCACCCCGGTTCCCTTCCCGTTCGTGCCGGTATCTTCGCAGGCAGCGCACCCGGCACCGACGGAGGACCCCCGATGGAACTGACCGACCGCGTCCTGGTCGTCACCGGTGCGGGCCGCGGCACCGGCCGCGCCCTCGCCCTGCGGGCCGGACGCCTCGGCGCCCGGGTGCTGCTCTCCGCCCGCTCCGCCGAGACGGCCCGCACCGTCGCCGCCGAAGTCACCGCCGACAGCGGCGCCCCCGCCGAGGGCCTGCCCTGCGACCTCGCCGACCCCGCCTCCGTCCGCGAGTTCGCCGCCGCGGTGGCCGCCCGCACCGACCGGGTCGACGTCCTGGTCAACAACGGCGCCCGCTACCTGCCCGGCACCGACCTGCTGGACGCCGACGACGAGGCCATCGCCGACACCATCGCCTCCGGCGCCACCGGTACCGTCCTGATCACCCGCCACCTGCTGCCCCTGCTGCGCGCCTCGGCCGCCGCCGACGTGGTCAACCTGGTCTCCGCGGTCGCCGAACCCCGCAACCACCGCTCCGACTCCCACCCGGCCTTCTACGCCGCCAAGGCCGCCCAGGCCGGCTTCGCCGACGTCCTCTCCGCCCGGCTTCGCCCCGAGGGGATCCGGGTGATCTCGCTCTACCCGCCGGACTTCACCGACGCCGACCCGCTCGACCCGTCCTGGGACACCACCCCGCGCACCGCCGCCGACCCGCTCACCGCCCGGTCGGTCACCGACTGCGTGCTGTTCGCGATCTCCCAGCCCCGGGACTGCTTCATCCGCACCTTCCGGTTCGAGCAGCTCTGACCCGCCCGGCCGGGCGCCGCCGACGACTTACGGGAAAGCCGTCACCGCCCCGCCCGGCCAGGCCCGCTGGACCTCGGGCGGTAGGTCCCAGACGGCGGCGTGTTCGGGGTCCGGGTGGCCGACCGACCGGCAGCCGACGTCAATCACGGCGCTCAACCGCCCTTCCCGCACCAGCAGGTTGCTCGGCCCGAGGTCCCCGTGCAGCCACCCGTGCGGCCCCGACGGCTCGGGCAGCGCGAGCCCGGACCGCCACAATCCCTCCAGCGCGTCGACGTCCAACTCCCGTCCCAGCAAGGCCCGGCACTCGTCGAAGCGGGCGCCGACCGCCTCCCCGACCTCCCGCAGCCCACCCCCGCGGTACCAGCTCAACTCGCCCGCCCGCCGCGCCCCTTGCAGCCCGGCCCCGTGCAACTCCCGTACGAAATCCGCCAGATCGGCCCCGAACCCGGCCCAGTCCCGCACGCCGCCCGCCCCCGCCGCCACTACCGGCAACCCGGCCCACTGCGGGCACTGCGCCGCCAACAGCCCGCGCACGAGCGCCCCATCGGCCGGAACCTCGTCCTGGTGCAGCAACATCCCGGCAGTCTCCCCGCCGACCCGGTACCAGCGGATTTCCACCGGGCCGGCCGGCCCCCGTCCGCTTCCGCGGACTCCGTACCGGTGGTGCGGGACGGCGCGCTCCCGGGCTGCTCCGAACGCCGTGGCGCGGACGTTCAAGCCCGTCCCGGGGCCGGGCCGTCGTCGAGCACGGCCGCAAGTCCCTCGAGGATCCCGACGAACTCCTCGAACGGGACCTCCGCAACGAAGACCTTGCCCGCCTGCTCTGGATTCCTGACCAGATGTTCCTCGCGCCAGAACTGAAGAGTGATCACCAAGCGGTCCGAGTCGCGGAAGAGGTGGGCGATCACGTTGTCGGTGGTGGGTCCCCAGTTCAAGACCCGGAACCGGCTGCGGAACTCGTACTCCTCCGCGGTCTCGTCGTCAGCGCCGGCCCGGTCCGTGAGACGCCGGTGGGTGGCTTCCGGGGACAGCCCGTCGAACGGCAGCGGCGAGCCTGCATCGGAGCGCAGCCACGCCACGGTGTCCATCACATCGGAGCGGAACTGTCCGACGAACGCCATGTTGTCATCACAGGTCAGCCACTGTCCCGCGGCCCACAGGTCCACCCGGCGCAACGAGTGCTCCCACTCGCCCAGCTCGGCGGCGAGCCCGTTCCTGTCCCCCAGAAGTACGGTCACGTCGGCACTCTGACAGGTTCCGCGACCAGCCACCAGCAGGCCGAGGGCGTGCGCTTCCCTTCGGAGGAACCGCACCCGATGTGACTGCTCGGGGGTGAACTCCTGCCGCCTCGTGGTTCGTCGGGGGAGTGCGGGCACGCGGAGGTCGATGCCCGTACCGGGTGGCAGGAGCGGCGCCGATCGGGTCGGCCGCCCCTGCGCCTCGGGTGCGGCGGCATCCCGGCGTCCTCGGGTCACCCCGCCTTGGCGGCCACCGGTTCTCCGGCCGGGGGTGCTGTCGGGGCGCCGGGCCGGGAGGTGGGCCGGGCCGCGGCGGCCGGCGAGGCGGCAGCCGAGGCAGTCGGGGTGGCCGTGGCGGGCGCCGGGGTCGCGGGTGCGCCAGTGCCGGTGGTGCGGCGGGCGCGGTCCGGCGGGTTTGCCCCAGCCGGCCAGGTGCAGGAGCCAACTCGCCACCGCGCCGAGGGCCATGAGCAGTCCGCCGCCGCAGAGCCCGGCGGCCGAGCCGAGGACGAACGCCGCGCCCGCCGCGGTGAAGCCGAGGATGCCGAGGAGGGACCCGGTCCAGCCCGCGACGGTGTGCCCCATGTCGTGGTCGCCGTGTGCGCTCATGTCTCTCCGTTTGATGTGATGGGTGGGCGGGTGGTGCCGCACGACTGAAGAATCAGCTTATCTCGCGAACTAAGTTACTTAGATGCTAAGGAGATCCGGCGTGAACGGCAAGCCGCGCCCCCCGGCGACGCCCGAACAGGCGCAGTACGCGATGGACCGGATGATCGCGCTGGCCCAGTTCGGCCAGCAGGACATCGCCGCCCGGCTCGGGCTCAACGTCACGGACCTGACCTGCCTCGGCTTCGTCATCGAGGCGGCGATGGCCGGCGAGCCGCTGGCGGCCGGCGACCTCGCCGAGCGCGCCCGGCTGACGACGGGCGCGGTGACCGGGGTGCTCAACCGCCTGGAGAAGGCCGGCTACGCCGTCCGCGAGGCCGACCCCGACGACCGGCGGCGGGTCCGCGTCCTGATGGCCGAGGACGCGCAGGCCCGCATCCTCCAGGTGTACGGCCCGTTCTACGCGCGCATCGGCGCCCTGCTCGCCGACTACACGCCCGACGAGACCGCCGTGATCGCCGACTGGTTCACCCGGGCCAGGGCGGCGATGGAGCAGTCCCTGGCCGAGATCGGACGGGGCGCGCGGCCGGAGCGGGAGTAGCGGCGGGAGCGGCGGCGGGCGCGGACGCGGCCGTCAGCCGGTGGGCGCGCCGGGTGCCGCGTGCTCCACGTACTCCACGGTCTGCATCATGCCGAGGTCCTCGTGGTGCAGCTGGTGGCAGTGCGCGATGGCGCGGCCGGTGAAGTCCTCGTAGCGGACCAGGAAGGTCACCGACTCACCGGGCGTGCCGCCGGCCAGGCCGACGGTGTCGTGCCAGACCGGCGGGTCCAGTCGGACGCCGTCCCGGTGGGTGACCAGGAACGGATTGGTGTGCAGGTGGAAGGGGTGGTTGAAGCCGGGGGCGGTCTCTCCGTTGCGCACCGTCCAGCGTTCGGTGCGGCCCAGTGGGAGCACGTGGTTGACGTGGTCGGGGTCGTACAGGCCGTACGCCGGGTCGCGGTGCGGGTCGCCGGCCGGGGCGGCGGGCGGGGTCGCGCCGCTGCCCAGCACCCGGAAGGCGTCCGGGAAGGGCTGCGGGAAGACGCCCGGGTCGACGTGGAAGAGCACCTCCCGGTGGGGGCCGGTGACCTCCCGCTCGTCGAGGAACGGGCGGCCGGGCGGCAGCGCGTCCGGCAGGCCCATCGGCGGGTCGACCGGCTCGCCCGCCACCTCGACGGTCAGCAGCGGCACCGGCACCCGCGCCGCCCGCAGCTCGTACCGTCCGGGCGCCCCGCCGCGGACCAGCACGTCCACCCGGTTGCCCATCGCCAGCGGCACCGTCCGCGCGGGCACCGGGGCGGGCAGCGTGATTCCGTCCTGGGCGATCCGGTGCATGGTCAACTCGCCTCCCACCCCTGACAGTTGCAGGTCGAGCGCGGTGAAGGCGGTGGCCCCGACCAGCCGCCAGCGCTGCACCTCGCCGGGCCGCAGCGCCAGCACCGGGTTGACCGCGCCGTTGACGGTGAACACCGACGGCACCCCCGCCGTCCAGGACCCCGAGGTGAACGGCGGCACCCGGCCGCCGCGCAGCTTCAGCTCGTTGACGCACACCACCACGTCCGCGGCGGCCCGCACCTGCGGCACCTCGTCCACGTCCCCCTCCACCACCAGCACCCCCGCCATGCCCCCGGCCAGCTGCTCGGCGGTGGAGCCGTGCAGGTGCGGGTGGTACCAGTACGTCCCGGCCGGGTGGTCGGCCGGGACGTGCAGCACCGTGCGGTAGCGAGGCTCCGGGTCGCCGGGCGCGGCGCGCGGCGCGAACTCCCGCAGCACGTTGTCGGCCAGGCCGGACGGCGAGACGTGCATCCCGTGCGCGTGCAGGTTGAAGCTGTTGGGCCGGTGCGGCATCCGGGCCCCGCGCATGCCGCCGGCCGGGTTCGGCGGCAGCCCGTTGACGTGCGTCAGCAGCAGGGTGTCCCCGGCCCGCACCCGCAGCGTCGGCCCCGGGAACCCCCCGTTGTAGGCCCGCACGGTGACCCGCCCGTACCCGGGCACCCCGACCTCCGCGTACCGGACGTCCAGCACCTGCTCCAGCACCGATGGCACCCGCCCCGGTGCGGCCCGCCGCCGGACCGTCACCGGCTGCGGGAAGCCGCCCGGCCCCGCCGCTGTCGCTGCCGCCGCAACTGCTGCCGCTGTCCCGCTGCCCGCCGCCACCGCCAGACCGGCCGCGGCGGCCCCCTTGAGCAGCACCCGTCGACCGATCACGCCACTGTCTCCCATAACCGGGCAATCTAGGGCAAAGCTCCGCCCTCGCCCGGCCCGCCGCACCGCACGGCCGCCGTTCCCGACGGGGCGGCCGCAGCCGGCCCGGCGAAGTGCCGGAACGGGCGGGCGGGCGTTCGACCGGGCCGCTCCGGTGTGGACGAACCAGGGTGCTTCCGTGTCCGCACGCCCCGTCGGAATCCTTGCCGCAGCAGCGATCGCGGCCCTCGCCCTCACCGGCTGCGCCCCCGCTCCCGGCCCCGATTCCACCCCCGCTCCTGGCTCCGGAGCCGACCGCCGCACCGGAGCCGCTCCCGCGCCCGCCGCCGAGCAGCCCGGACCCGCCTGCGGCGCGGAGCCGAGCCCCGCGCAGACCTGGCTGGGCGGCTGGACGAAGCCGCTGCCGGACGAGATCCGCTGACCCCGCCTCGGCCGGGCCGCCCGCCACCCCGGTTGCTCCACCGGAGCGGCCCCCGCGCCCCCGCGCTCCTGCGCGCCCTGGCAGGGTGGCGTTCGTCACTCATTGCCGTGCGCACCGGAAGTCCGGAAATTCCGTTTTCCGCACCGGATATCCGGTGTCGGGGGAACTGATTTTCCGTCCGATTATCACCCCGTATGCCGTGCACGTCCCATGCCTGTGCCCACCGGTCCCGACGGGAATACCGGAGAGCGCCGTTCGTCAATTCGGATGGCTGGTAAGGTCCCTGGCGACAAGCCAGATCGGGGGGGACGGCTTCTTGCCCGCTGTACCCATGTCTCCGAACCACTTTGGATCGGGCGCCACCGCATGGGCAGGCCGGCAACGGTTCCGCGGGAGCGCGCCCAAGAACTGGCGCACCATGCGTACGAAGACCATGAGAATGACCGTCGCCGCCGTGGCCGCGGCCGCCGCCCTCTCGCTGACGGCCTGCGAGCCGGACGGCAGCGGCTCCGGCGACGAGGCGGGTGCGGCCGGCGGCACGGCGGCGGCCACCGCCCCGGCCACGGGCGGCGGTACGGGCGGCGGCACGGGTGGTGGCGGAGCCACCCCGACGGGCAAGGCGGCCGGGGGGACGAGCGGCGGGGCGACCTCGTCGGCGGGTGCGGCCGGGAGCGGTGCCGGGGGCGGTACCGGGGGCGGCGACGCCGCGGGCGGCGGCAAGCTGAAGCCGGCCGCCCAGTCGGTGAAGATCGGCCAGTCCGCCACGGTCGACTTCGCCGACAAGCAGGCCAACGTCACCACCAAGCTCCAGATCACCGTCACCGGGGTCGAGATCGGCTCGATCAAGGACCTCCAGGACGCCAAGGCGTCCACCGCCAACGCCGAGGGCCACACCCTGGTCTACGTCAGCTACACCATCAAGAACCTCGGCGACGCCAGCCTCTCCTTCACCGCGCCGAGCTCGAAGTTCGTGGTGGTCGACACCGCGGGCCACAACGGGATCTTCATGGACCCGCCCGCCTCGATCACGGTGCCCAAGTGCCCCGGCCCGAAGTTCCAGGGCGTCAAGAAGGGCATGGAGGTCAAGGGCTGCAGCATCATCGGGCTCTCCGGCACCAACAACGCCCCGGCCCAGGTCGGCTACACCGACCTGACCGACCTGCTCAAGTTCCAGGCGTCCTGGACGAAGTGACGCCCGGCCGCTGAAACCCCGCCGCGCCCGGCCAGGGCAGCCGACCCGAGGGCGACACACCCTCCCGCCCCACGCGGCGGCTGCCCCGGTCCTGCCGTCCCCTCCGCCGCGCGCGGCGGCTTCCCGGCTTCCCGCTCTCCCGCCCCTCCGCGCCTTCGCCCCTCCGCCCCGCGCAGCGGGTTGCCGGGCGCCGGGGCGTTCACATGGTCTGATGAAACGTCAGGGTCGCGGGCGTGGAGAGCGAGGCTGGTCGGGCATGCAGATCGCGGTCATCGGGGCGAACGGCGCGATCGGCCGGTGTGTGGTGACCGAGGCGTTGGCCCGGGGGCACCGGGTGACGGCGGTGGTGCGGCGGCCCGAGGAGTACCAGGGGCTGGCGATCAGCGTGGAGCGCGGGGACGTGCTGGATCCGGCGGACGTGGCGCGGGTCGCGGCGGGGCGGCAGGTGATGGTGAGCGCGGTCGGCGGCGGGGACGGTCCGGGGCGGGGCCGGCTGGTGGAGCCTGCCGCGCACGCGCTGGTCGCGGGGTTGCGGGGGCTCGCGGACGGGGCGCCGCGCCTGCTGGTGGTCGGCAGCGCCGGCAGCCTGCTCACCGCGTCGGGCGCGCCGCTGTGGGACGACCCGGCGGTGACGCCCCGCCAGTTCGAGCTGATGCGGGCGCACGGTCGGGCCCTGGACTACCTGCGGACCGTCCGCGACCTGGACTGGACGGTGCTCAGCCCGCCGCAGAACCTGCTGCCGGGCGAGCGCACCGGCACCTACCGCACTGCCGCCGACGAGCTGGTGACGACCCCGGACGGCCTGTCCAGCCTCTCGTTGCCGGATCTCGCCGCCGCTCTGGTGGACGAGCTCGAACACCCCGTCCACCACGGCGAACGCTTCACCTGCGGCTACTGAACCCCGCTCGGGGCGGGGTCCCGCAGCGGTGCGCCCATGGGGCACCAGGTCGAGTGCGGGCTGCGGTACCGTTCGGCCCCGTACAGCGCGGCCCCCTGCCCCAGCAGGCCGAAGAGGACCAGCGGCACCACGGCGGCCAGCACGGTGTGTCCGGCCCGTTCCCGTTCCGGTCGGTGGAACAGGGCGTGGACGATCTGCCAGGCCGCCCAGCAGAAGGCGGCGGTGCCCACCAGCAGGCCGCCGAGGGCGAGCGCGAACGCGTACCCGGGGAGTCGGAGGGTGCCGAAGCAGTGCCGGCCGAGTTCGGCCTGGAACGCGGCCATGGCCCACGCCGCCGCGACGGTGCAGGCCCAGCCGGCTCCGGTCGCCAGCAGGCTGTAGCGCGTCCGGAACCACCAGCGCACCCGGTCCTCGTCCAAGCCCGTCCCACCCCGTCCCGCTCCGGCTGTCCTCCTGTCAGCTCCGGACGCCGTCCGGCCCCGGAAGGTTGCCGACGGTCCGGCCGGGGGCCAGTGGCGCGCCCTCGCAGGGGCTGCGCTGCGGCCCGCTGTGCGCGCGGGCGTCCTCCAGGAGGCCGTACTGGAGGACGGCGGCCAGCAGGGCCGCGGGCAGGGCCGCGAACAGCAGGAAGCCGCCGGGGCCGACCGGGCGGTCCCGCTCCCGCAGCGTCCGGACGGTCAGCAGGGCCGCCCAGCAGATCGCCGCCGCGTTCAGCACCAGCCCGCCCCAGGCCAGCAGCAGCACGTACGCGGGTGTGCCGGGGCCGTCCAGGCAGCGTTCCATCAACTCCCGGACGCTGTCCGAGCTCTGGACCGCCGGCCAGCCGGCCCCCCACCCGGCGGCCATCGCGGCCAGGCAGTACCGGCCCCGCAGCGCCCGTCCCGGCCCCGCCCCCGTCCTCGCCCCGGCGCCGTCCCCGGCGCCGTCCCCCGTGTTGTCTCCGACACCTCTCGCCGCCCCCTCCTCCGGTCTCCCGGTCACCGGGCATTCTGTCGAACGCTGGGGAAAGGACGGGCAAAGGCGGCTCCGGCCGGGGGAGTTGAGGCCGGCTCAGCCGAACTGGACGGAGCGCTTGGCCAGGCCCATCCAGAAGCCGTCGATGACGCTGCGCTGCTCGCCGAGGTCGGCCTCGGCGGCGCCGAGGGTGACGAAGAGCGGGGCGAAGTGCTCGGTGCGCGGGTGGGCGAGGCGTCCGGCGGGGGCCTTGTGCTCGAAGTCGAGCAGGGCGTCGAGGTCGCGGGCCTCCAGGGCGCGGCGGCCCCAGTCGTCGAACTCGGCCATCACGGAGGTGACCCGGCCGTCGGGGGAGAGCGCGCGCAGGTTGTGGGTGAAGAAGCCGGAGCCGACGATCAGCACGCCCTCGTCGCGCAGCGGGGCGAGCCTGCGGCCGACCTCCATCAGCCTGCGCGGGTCCAGGGTGGGCAGCGAGACCTGGAGGACGGGGATGTCCGCGTCCGGGTACATCTCGACCAGCGGGACGTACGCGCCGTGGTCCAGCCCGCGGTCCGGCACGTCCTGGACGGGGGTGCCGGGGGCGCTCAGCAGCTTGCGGACGGAGGCGGCGAGTCCGGGCGCGCCGGGGGCGGCGTACTGGACCCGGTAGTAGTGCTCGGGGAAGCCCCAGAAGTCGTACACCAGCGGCCGGGTGTCGACCGCGCCGATCGCCAGCGGGGCCTCCTCCCAGTGCGCGGAGACCATCAGGATCGCCGAGGGGCGGGGCAGGTCGGCGGACCAGGCGGCGAGCTGGCCGGGCCAGAGGGCGTCGTCGGCGAGCGGGGGCGCGCCGTGCGAGAGGTAGAGGGCGGGCATGCGCCCGGTGGCGGGGGTGCTCATGGATCCGTCCTCCTGCGGTCGGCCTGTAGTTCAAATTTGAACCTCGTGGCTCCGAAGGTACACCTCAGTTCGAATTTGAACAACCGGAGTAGACTCCGGGGCATGGACGAACCCCGCTGGCTCGACGAGACCGAGATGGCCGCCTGGCGCGGGTTCGTCGCGGCCACCAACCTGGTCGCCCGCCGCCTGGAGCGCCAGCTCAAGGAGGACGCGGGGCTCTCCCACACCCAGTACGAGATCCTGGTCCAGCTCTCCGCCGCCCCCGGCGGCTCGCTGCGGATGACCGACCTGGCCGACCGCCTGGTCACCTCCAAGAGCGGCCTCACCTACCAGGTCACCCAGCTGGAGAAGGCGGGCCTGGTGGCCCGCCGCTCCTGCCCCAGCGACGTGCGCGGCGTCTTCGCCGAGATCACCGGCCGGGGCTGGGAGGCGCTGCGCGCCGCCGCCCCCGGCCACGTCGCCGCCGTCCGCGAGGCGCTGATCGACGTGCTCACCCCGGCCCAGCTCGCCGCCCTCGCCGACAGCCTCGGCACCGTCAGCGACCGCCTGCGCGCCGCCGACTCCTGAGGCCGGCCCGGCCTACCCGAGCGCCGTCGCCCGGACGCACAGCACGTCCGGCAGGTGGGAGGTGAGCAGCGACCAGTGGTCGCCGCCGTCGGGGGAGCCGTACACCTCGCCGTTGCGGTTGCCGAAGTAGACGCCCGCCGGGTCGCCGTCGTCGGTGCACAGCGCGTCGCGCAGGACGACGCCGTAGTGCTCCTCGGCGGGCAGGCCGGTGGTCAGCGGCTGCCAGGTCTCGCCCGCGTCGGTGGTGCGGAAGACCCGGCAGCGGCGGTCCACGGGCAGCCGGGCGTAGTCGGCCTCCAGCGGGAACAGGTAGGCGGTGCCGGGGGTGTGCGGGTGCGCGGCGACGCCGAAGCCGAAGTCGGCGGGCAGGTCGCCGGCGATCGACTTCCACGTCCGCCCGGCGTCGTCGCTGCGGTAGACCCCGCCGTGGTTCTGCAGGTAGAGCCGGTCCGGGTCGCCGGCGTCCCGGGCGATCTTGTGCACGCACTGGCCGAACTCGGGGAACCGGTCGGGCAGGAAGTCGGCCCGCACGCCGAGGTTGGACGGCCGCCAGCTCAGGCCGCCGTCGGCGGTGCGGTAGGCGCCGCCGGAGGAGACCGCCACCAGCAGCGCGTCCGGGTCGCGCGGGTCGGTGAGGACGGTGTGCATGCCCTGGCCGCCGTAGCCCGCGCCCCAGTGCTCGCGCTGCGGGTGGTCCCACAGCCCGTCGACCAGGGTGAAGCTCTCGCCGCCGTCGGTGGAGCGGAACAGCGCGGCGGGCTCGGTGCCCGCGTACACCACGCCCGGGGCCTCGTCGCCGGCCGGCTGCAGCTGCCACACCCGCTCCAGCGCGGTGCCCGTCCGCTCCGGGAACTTCACCGCGGGCTGCGCGGGCTCCTGCCAGCTCGCGCCCAGGTCGTCCGACCACCACACCGACGGGCCCCAGTGGCTGCTGTCCGCCCCGACCAGCAGCCGGGTCCGGCCGCCGCGGCGGTCGATGCCCACCGCGTAGACCCCGTTCATCGGGAAGTGCGGGCCGCTGAACTCCCACTTCTCGCGGTCCGTGCTGCGGCCCAGGAACAGGCCCTTCTTGGTGCCGACAGCCAGCAGGAAACCCTGCCCGTTCCGTACGTCGCTCATCGTCGAACCCATCCGGAGACTCGGTGTAACACGGTCCCGCAGCAGTGTGCTCCGCACCACTGACAGTCGCACGCCAGCACGCCGGGAGTCGGGGGCCGGGGGCCGGGGAACGCCGGCGGCCCCACGGGTGGTTTACAATTCAACAATACCGGGAGCGGGACACCGCGAACGCCCCCGGCACCCGACGGAGGAGGACCCGATGGCATCCACGACCGACCTGCGCCGCGCCGACGAGCGCTTCCGCACCCGGGCCGGCTGGCTGGACTCCAAGCACTCCTTCTCCTTCTCCCACCACTGGGACCCGGCCAACACCCACTTCGGCCTGCTGCTGGTCTCCAACGACGACACCGTCGCCCCCGGCACCGGCTTCGACACCCACCCCCACCGGGACATGGAGATCATCACCTGGGTGCTCGACGGCGGCCTGGTCCACCAGGACTCCGAGGGCCACAACGGCGTCATCTACCCCGGCCTCGCCCAGCGGATGAGCGCCGGGAGGGGCCCGGCGCGGAGCGCTTAAAACGGCACGAGTCTGCACAGCGAGAAGAACGACTCCTGGACGCTCACCGGCGAGCCCGCCCACCGGGACCCGGTCCACTTCATCCAGATGTGGACCATCCCCGACACCGCGGGCATCGCCCCCGGCTACGAGCAGCTCGACATCAACGACCAGCTCTCCCGGGGCGGTTGGACCACCCTCGCGTCCGGCATGGCCAAGCACGCCAACCAGCGCGCCATCGGCATCCGGCAGAAGCACGCCGCCCTGCACGTCACCCGCCTGCGCCCCGACGAGACCCTCGAACTCGCCACCGCCCCCTTCGTCCACCTCTACGCCGCCCGCGGCGAGGCCGCCGTCGAAGGCGCCGGCCTCCTCCACCAGGGAGACGCCCTGCGCATCACCGCCGCCGAGGGCCAACGCGTCACCGCCGGCCCCGAGGGCGCCGAACTCCTCCAGTGGGAGATGACCGCCGCCCTCCACTGACCGCGCCGGCCCCCGCGCCGGCCCCCGCGCCGACGACACCCCGAAAAGGCCCCCGACCACCGCAGTGGTCGGGGGCCTCGACGCTGCCCGGCCGGGCCGGGGCAGTCAGTTCTGGGCGGCCTTCTGGGCCGCCACGCCGGCGTGGACCTCGGCCATGTCGAGCTTCCGGGCCTGGCCGATCAGGTCTTCCAGGGCGGCTTCGGGGAGCGCGCCGGGCTGGGCGAAGACCAGGACGCCCTCGCGGATGATCGCCAGGGTCGGAATCGACCGGATGTCGAACGCCGCGGCGAGCTCCTGCTGGGCCTCGGTGTCGACCTTCGCGAAGGTGATGTCCTCGTGCTTGTCGGACGCCCGCTCGAAGACCGGCGCGAACTGGCGGCAGGGGCCGCACCAGGCCGCCCAGAAGTCGATCAGAACGAAACCCTTGCCGTCCTCACCCTGGACCACCTCGTCGAAGTTGTCCTTGGTCAATTCCACCGTGCTCATCATCGCCACCTGCCTCTCGCAGCTCCGGCCCCGCCGTTCGGGCCCTTCGCCCGGCACAACCCCGCCACCTGCGGAACTATTCCGGCGGCCGTGGGCGGTGAACACCCGGGACCTGCCGTACGTACCCCCGGACGAACCGGTCGAACCAGGACCGGAACGCCACCTCCCGGACGGGAGCACCCCGATGACCACCACCGGCCGGACGGCCCCCCGCGGCCGCCGCCTCACCCTGCTCGCCGCCGGTACCCTCGCCGCCGCGGCCCTGGTCGCCGGCTGCGGAAGCAGCGGCGGCAGCGGAAGCAGCAGCACCTCGGCGGCCCGCACCGGCAACCCGGGACAGAGCCAGGGCACCCTGGCGACCGCGCACGACGCCACCCTCGGCACCCTGGTCACCGACGGCCAGGGTCACACCCTGTACCGCTTCGACCAGGACACCAACCACCCCTCCGCCACCCACTGCACCGACGCCTGTGCCTCCCTGTGGCCGCCCGAACTCGCCAACGGCAGCGGCAGCGCCGACCTCAAGGGCATCGACGGCAAACTCGTCTCCACCGTCACCCGCCCCGACGGCAGCCACCAACTCACCCTCGACGGCTGGCCGTTGTACCGCTACAGCCCCGACACCAAGCCCGGCGACACCAAGGGCCAGGGCGTGGACGGCACCTGGTTCGCGGCCACCCCGAGCGGGGCGAAGGCGATGCCGGTCAACGGCGGCATGCCCAGCATGCCCTCCGGCGGCGGCTACTGAGGCGGCCCGTGGACGGCCGGGCGGAGGAGCGGGAGGCGTGGGA